>CAYOUP010000232.1:0-5809 GCA_964407125.1 uncultured Hyphomicrobiaceae bacterium
CGCCCTTTTTCGAATCTGGTGCACTGACACATTCACAGGGTTCATATGTCAGTGCACCAGATTCGAAAAAGGGCGCTTTGCGCGCCCTGATCTGGTGGTCTACGAGCCCATTTGCGCAAGGCCGGGAGCGATGCGCACGCAGGCTTCGACAAGGGATTGAACCGCTCCGACCGAACGGGTGAAGTCCGCGCGTTCGTGAGCGTTGAGCTCGATTTCGACAACGCGTTCAACCCCCTTGGCCCCGATCACCACCGGCACGCCGATGTAAAGGCCTTTGACGCCATACTCGCCATTCAGGTGAGCGGCGCAGGGGATTACCCGCTTTTTATCTTTCAGATAGGATTCGGCCATCGAAATCGCCGAGGCCGCAGGTGCGTAAAAGGCAGAGCCGGTTTTCAGCAATCCGACGATTTCTGCACCGCCATCACGCGTACGCTGCACGATTTCGTCCAGCCGCTCCTGCGTGAGCCAGCGCATCTTCACAAGATCGGGAAGCGGAATGCCTGCCACGGTCGAGTAGCGCGTGAGCGGGACCATCGTATCGCCGTGGCCACCCATAACGAAAGCATTCACGTCTTCAACCGAAACGTCGAATTCGCTTGCCAGAAAATGTCGGAAGCGTGCGGAGTCGAGAACACCAGCCATGCCGACGACCATGTTACGCTGGAAGCCGGTTATCTGCTGAAGCGCCCAGACCATTGCGTCGAGCGGGTTGGTGATGCAGATGACGAAAGCGTTGGGCGCATATTTCTTGATACCGGCGCCAACCTGCTCCATGACCTTGAGATTGATCTCGAGCAGATCGTCGCGGCTCATGCCCGGCTTGCGCGGAACGCCAGCCGTCACGATCACGACATCCGCATCCTGAATATCGACATAGTCATTCGTGCCGCGAAGGTTGCTATCGAAGCCCTCGACAGGCGCGGATTCAGAAATGTCCAGCGCCTTGCCTTGCGGCATGCCCTCGACAATATCGAATATCACCACATCGCCCAGTTCTTTGAGACCGATCAGATGGGCGAGTGTACCACCGATCATGCCTGCTCCGATGAGCGCGATCTTGTTGCGCGCCATGTCATACTCCCTTCGCTTTGTTTGCGCTGAGCCTTCAGGAAAGTGCCTATCGCGATTGTTGCCGCGCTGCAAGATAGCATCATCAAAACTTTAGGCTGAATTGGGCTATCCATCAGCTATTTGTCCGGAAAAATCGGAAGGCGTGCTTGGCAACATATCGGGGCACAATACGTCCAAAATCCGCCCAAGGCGAATTCTATTGGGAGATTTTCAGTTCGCGAGAGGCCACAGGCCGCAGGGCATTAACGTGACTGGATGAAACTTACGATCGAGGATATTGCCGCTCCGTCCTTCCGGTAGAATCCGTGTGCACCGAACGGTCCGCATTTTCGCCCCCGTCCCCTGCCTTCCGTATCAATCCAGCGTACACGCGCCTTGCCGCCGGCCCAGTTACGGAATGAACCAACTCCTCTTGGCGGCGTCAGGTGACATTGGTCATGGCGATGATGAATAATCAGTGTTGCCGGGAGGTGCGAGGCACTGCCGATTCGTCCGGAGATTCTTCTCAGCATCGTGGAAACCAGAACGAGGCCATCCGGTCTGGGCCCCGAAGAAATCGCCGACGCAGCGGCAAGCCCGCCTCTGCTCATAGCAACGATCACGACCGTGCGCTTTTTCTTCTTCATTTCCCTGACGATGGATGCTGCGCGCGATCCGGAAGTTGTGACCTTGACCTCAATGCCTGAACCCGAAATCCGCCCCTTGTTGCGGATAAGAAAATCGGCGGGTGTGATGCCGCCAGCTCCCGGTATTAATATCGCAACAGGCTTGTTACTTTGAGAAAATGCGTCTGATGACGGCAACAGAACAAAAAGTACAATGAATGATATAAGTGCGTTTTTCATATTCAAAAAATTCCTTATATGAAATTGCAAACATATCAATTAGTACCAAACTTAGAAAAACTCTTCAATTCTTATGTCATTTGCATTTTTCCAGTTTATTTTCTGTTAAAACAGTTTTTCTTGGTTTTAAATCAGACAGGTCTGCTGTCGTTGCCACCTTGATCATACATTCAGCAATTTCCTGATCTTGCATAATTGGAATAATTGCACGAAGTTTCGATGCAATATCTGTCCAGAGCGCGGTTTCCTCGGGACGAGCGCGCGTGAATGGCCCTTCTATGAATCCGTTCATCTTTTCGATCCGCTCCAACGTGAGCGGATGGGTCATTTGCAGAAGTGCCGATGCCCGTTCCTGCTCGGTTCGGCCGAACTCAACCGGGTGCAGCAGGTTATAGACCTGCGCCTGAAAGAACAGCACCGGACCGAGAGGCGGGGTTTTCGTGCGCAGGAATATATCGAGCGCAAACGCATCCGCTTGTGCCTCATCCGCCTGCGCCTGCTGAGTGGTGATCTGGTCCAGCGGCTTGTGAGCGTAACGAATATGGCCAAGCTCATGCGCAATGATGAAAGCATAGACCTCGTTGCGCAGGCTGAGTGACAGCTCATCGACACGCTTGTCCGTCTTGTAGGCATCGGGCGGCACGCCCAGCGCGTCGAGAATGCGCGGAAACTTGCCGCCCGGAAAATCGGCCGGGTCGCGATAGCGCAGCATCGTGAAATACAGGTCGATCGTGCTGAGGCTGTAATTATTGTGATAGAGCCATGCATAGGCCGTGGTCAGATCTTCCACGGCTTTCAGCGACATAAGCGGCATGATCATTGCCCGGCCATCAGTCGTTGCCGCAAAATCCATCAGCGGATCGTTCGTCTCCGGCAGCGGAAAGCTGAACTCGAAGTCACCTGCCGCGCGGATTTCGTCTTCTGAGAGAGAGGGCTTTATGCCGATACTGTAAAGGCGGAAGACCGCATTTCGCAGCCTGACCGCCTCGCTTTCAAGCTCGGTGCGTGAATAGATCTGCGCATTCGCTACCGGTGAAAAGGGCAGAGGCAAAGCGATCAGCAAGAGTATGATGTGGAACAATCGGTAGGCTCTGTGCATATTATCCTCATATGAACAAATTCACTTAACTAAATATGTCAAATGTTGGCCTGACAAATGGCCTATCTCGATGTCTGTTTTGTGTCGATGTCCACTATGGTAGGTTATGACGTGGCAAGGCAGTTTAAGGGACGATCCCTATGGTCTTGAAAAGAAGCCTTCTTGCTTTGCTCGCAATGCAGATTTCCTTTTCACCCGCCATCGCAGAAGACGTCGATCTGGAGCTTGTGTTTCTTGCGGACAGCTCCGGCTCCATCGACAAGGCCGAAAGCCTGTTCCAGCGTCAGGGGCATGCGCGCGCCCTTACACATCCCGAAGTTGTGTCTGCTATTAACCAGGGGCTGTTGCAGCGCATTGCTGTCATCTATGTCGAATGGGGCAATGCGCGGTATCAGGATGTCGTTGTGCCCTGGATGATTATCGACGGGCCTGAAAGCGCGCAAAAATTTGCTGACGCGCTGCTTGCCGCGCCCCGGCGCGCACAAGGATTCAACGCCATCGGCAGCGCGATTGCCAAAGGCCAGGCGCTTATCGAAGGCAATGATTTTCGCGGGACCCGCAAGGTCATGGACCTGTCGGGAGACAGCGCGAATAATTGGGACGGCGTGCCGATTCGGCTCGCGCGGGACAACGCGGTTTCTGCTGGCATTGTCATAAACGGCTTGCCGATCTTGTGCCGCGAGCTCAATTGCGGCGGGCGTCCGGTGTCCTACGATCTGGAAAAAGCGTTCGAGGAGAAGATTATCGGGGGACCCGGTGCATTTGTGGTGACGGCGAAAAACCGGGATAGTTTCGAATTGGCGGTCAGGCGCAAACTCATACTTGAGATTGCCGGTTATCAACCGCCAGTTCGCGAGCGTTACGGGTTTGAACACCTTTACGGTGCGAATGAAGACAGACACGTCGCACAGCTAGCCAATTGATGGCCAAGCGTAAAGGTTGCTCTAGAACCAGTGGCACTCACCATGCCCCCACGATGTCGAGCATAGAGCGAGGTCGTAGAGGAAATTGGCGACGGGGACATTGGACAGCGTCGCGGTCCACCAGATCAGAACAAAAATCCCGATGGAAATCAGCAGCGTGGGGATATACCAGAGGCGCGAAAGATAAATAATCCGCGCCGCGTAATGGCTTTCCAATTCGCCGGGGGGCATATCTTCCACCTCGTCCTCATCGCTGTTGACGTCCTCTTCGCCGCTTTCGGCGTCATAGCGCGGCGGCGATATTCCTGCGAGCGCCACACGGGCTTTCGGCGTCAAAGGCATGAACAGAGAGCCGATCGAAATGGTCAGCAAAGCGACCGTCGGGACGATTGGCGTCAGCAACATCCCCGTGACGAACAGCCCTTCGCCCCACGGTCTGGAGACAGCCTGCGCCGCCGCGCTGCGCCAGTGAAAGCTGTCCCGGCCGAAAACGGAGAGCAGAATGTCGGCAAGCTCAAGCCCGATCGGCAAAATGGCGGCCAGAATTACGACCAACGAGAGAGCTGCAACGATATCGGCCATCAGCACGAGGATCGTCAGACCATAGCCACGGATGCTGTGCGGCATCGTGCCGATTACCATGATGTGGAAGCGCGTGACTGCCCAGCTTACCCAGTCGATCAGCGCGTTGAGCACAGGCAGGATCACGAAAAACAGCAGCAGGAAAAACGCAAAATCCTTTGCCATTGTCAGCGCAATGATCGTCACCAGAATAAGGGCGACCAGGAAAGCCCAGACACCGGCAAAGGCAAACGCGATGGCAAAGGCAAGGGCGAAGGCGAAACCGCCCATGATCGCGAACAGAACCGTTCCGACATCGGACACTTCGCCCGCCACGCTGGACGCCACCGCAAAGGAAATGGCGAATGCAAAGACGACGGCGAACGCGCCAAGCACAATGCGCGTAACAATGTCGGCCAGTTCATTGTCGCCGCCGATCGAACTCCACATGCGGCGCAGGAACCAGTAGATCAGCCGGAAAAGCCAGCCCGTCGCGAGGGAAACCATGACGGCGCCGAAGATGAAAAGGAGGATCTCGCCCAGTTGGATTTCGCCGGCATTGTAGCCTGCCAGAACGCTCGCGACGAGAAACAGCGCAACCGGAAACACGAAAGCGATGGCGACGCAACGCTCGAATGCTTGCCCGCTCCACCGGCGGCCGAACCAGCGCTGCACCCAGTCGTCGTAACGGCTCATCGATGCCATGAACCGGGAGAAAATGCCCCCTTCGCCGAGCCTTGCACGAATGTCCCGGCGCTGCTCAGGATTGGCAATGTGCTCCAATACGGCGTCGCGCGGAAACGGCAGAAGCCACAAAAGGATTGTAATCAGAAGAATGAGCATTGCAGAGATTGAGCCGGTAACGCTCCATCCCTGCCAGCTGATCAGCTCAAGACCAGGACCGGCCGGCTCCATCTTTTCAATACCCCCACCCCTAACACGTCGGCATCCTGCAAAAGTGTGGCGCGACTTGCAAGCTGACTTTTTTCCGCATGTGCGCAATTAACCGCAATTGGGGCATTTGTTTCGTGGATGTTTCATTTTCGGACAGAAGCGGTGTATTTTTGATCAAACAGAATAATTCAGGCTCCCTTGGAACGGTCGAGAAGACGTCTTGCAATGACCTGGGCCTGAATCTCCGCAGCGCCCTCGAAGATGTTCAGTATGCGTGCATCACATAAAACGCGGCTAATGGGATATTCGAGCGCAAAGCCGTTGCCGCCATGGATCTGCAAGGCATTATCCGCCGCAGCCCATGCCACACGTGCGGCAAGCAGCATGGCCATGCCGGCTACCAGAACGCAGCG
>CAYOUP010000233.1:0-1279 GCA_964407125.1 uncultured Hyphomicrobiaceae bacterium
TGCCGTCAACCGACGGGTTTGTCCTGACGGGAGGAACGGCTCTGGCGGGCTATTACTTACAGCATCGTCTGAGTGAAGACTTGGACCTTTTTACCCTGGACAGAGAGGCCTTCGAACAGGTCTCGGCCCTGATCCCTTCCCTGACACAGGTACTTGGGGCGATGTGCGACGACATGCGACTCTCTCCTCATCTGCATCAGGCTTTCTTCTCACGAGAGGATGAACAGGTCAAAATGGACGTCGTGTTGGATGCCGAGCCCTGGTTCGGCACATATCAGAATTGGGACGGGATAAGGGTTGATGCACTAGAGAACATCGCCGCCAACAAGATCGTGGCCCTATTCGGTCGCGCTACGCCGCGTGACTTTGTGGACCTCTTTTTCATCTTGAATGAAACTGACCTATCGCTGGATACACTGCTGGGTATGGCGAAACAAAAAGATGTTGGCCTACACGAGTTTTACCTGGCTGGCTGGATTCACCAAGAGGCACCCAAACTACAGACGCTGCCGCCAATGCTCAAACCCCTCGACATCGAGACATTGAGACAATTCGGTGAAGAGTTGGCTCGCACGATTATGCTCCGAGTCAGACCTGCCGAGTGATGATTTTACCGTGCCATTGCAACGTCTGTGATTCTCTATCGCGGCGGCAGCCCAGACTGAGCCCGCGCCTCGACTGTCAGCGAAAGAGGCGCGGGCTCAGACCACAGCAACCTCACACCACATCTCAGCCTGAACTATCCCCCTCGGGGCGAATGGCGGCGCAGTAGTGCCAAACCAAGGCCGCCCAAGATCGCCAAGCCACCAAGTGCCGTGACCAGCAGGTAGCCGGGGAAGGCGACGCCTCCGGTCTCTGGCAAGGCAGCCAAGGCGGCCATTAGCTTTGCCAGGGATTCCTCGGTAAAGGTGGATGTTTGACTTGCAATCTTGCCATCTTTTACGATGTATACATCGGTCGCCTCAAGCGGCGCGATACCGAGTGCCCGCGTGGGATCCGCCCAAGTTCTGATCGCCACGGTTGCAATGTCACCCTCTACCTGTAGGCTTGTGGCCTCGATTGCAAAGTTCATCGCCACAAGCTCCTCAATCCAAGGACGTATCTCCTCCGCGCCGGTGAGCGTCTCGTCATCGTCCGGGAAGCGAACAATCGCGTCATCGGCATAGAAAGCTGCAATGGCGTCTACATCACCGGCGTTGAACGCCTCAAAAAGGGTATTAACCACCGACTCTGGATCTGTTTCCTGGGCATGGAGCGGAAACGGTAGCACGAGCATCAG
>CAYOUP010000233.1:1379-5800 GCA_964407125.1 uncultured Hyphomicrobiaceae bacterium
CTGAACCCCCGTCGTCCTGAGGAGATGCCGCTCACCGCCAAGTTTGCCGGTATCTCCTCTTTATTCTTGTGATCGATCTATATCCTCACCCCCTTTTCTCTCACAGTCCGATCGGGCATTGGAGCATTGGGCGCGCTTTCGTGTTTGCCGATCCCTCCTGCCGGAATCTCCAATGGCCCTCCGTTTGTTCCACTATCCAGGCTAGGGCGCGGTTGCCGGCACAATTCCCTCGGCGTCACATAGCGGCTCGACGCGGTACTGCTCCCGCTCCGCGCAGGTCAGGTCGCGGACGTAGCGGTTGGCGTGATTCCATTCGATCAACGCGTCCAGCGGTAGATCGGCGACCTGCCACTGGATGAGCGCGCCGTCGAGCGAGACCGAAAAAGCAGTCTGGCTGTCAGGGTCAAAGACCACATCCAACACCGACTCCGTATGACCGCTGAAGCGGCGCAGTTCCTCACCCGTCTCGAAATCCCACAGGATGACGGTGGTATCATCTGAGCCCGAGATCGCGTAGCGCCCATCAGGGCTGATGTCGAGACCCCAGACCGCGTTATCGTGCCCCAGGTAACGACGGGTGACCAGGCCTGTTGCAACGTCCCACAGGATCAAGCTGCCATCGGTTGAAGCGGAAAGGGCGGCCTTCTCATCCGGGCCAAAGGCTACAGCCAGCAGCTCGTTCTGTCCCTCAAAGCGGCGGATTTCCCGGCCGGTCGCCACGTCCCACAGGATCAGGTTGTAAAAATAGGCCGAGCTGGTCAGGGCGCGGCGGCCATCGGCGCTAAAGGCGATGCTGGTGATGTCCTCCGTGGTTTCAAAGCGACGGATTGGCTTGCCGGTCTCTGCCGCTGCGCTTATGTCCCAGAGGATCAGGTCTCCCTTAAGGCTATCCATGGCTTGCGAACCGGTGAGCGCGACGCGGCCATCAGGGCTAAAAGCCACACTCCTGGGAAACTCGCGATGCCCCTCAAAACGGCGGATCGCTTCACCGGTATCGATGTCCCATAGCACCAGGCTTTGGGCTCCCGAATCACCGAAACAATCGCCAGCCGCGACCAGCGCATGCTTGCCATCCGGGCTGAAAGCCACTCCACCTGGAGTGATCAAGAACCCATCACCCTTGAAGCGATGGACAGCCTCACCACTGTGTACATCCCACAGCACTGCATCGCCAGAGAAGTCCCCCGTCAGAAGATGACGTCCATCGGAAGCGATATCCACAGCCAAGAGCGGCGTGCCATCCGTTTCGAAACGGCGAAGCTCAGCCTGACCGGCGAGGCCCCACAAGCGCAGGACGCCGTCAGTTGACCCGGAGAGGAACAGGCGACCGTCGGGGCTGATCGCCACAGACTCTATCTGGGTCCGGCCTATCAAACGCCGGGTCTCCCGCCATTGCTCAATATCCCACAAGCGCACATAGATGCCGGCGTCAAGGATAGCGGTACGCCCGTCCGGGCTTATGGCGAGGTTAGCCGGTCCACCCCCAAAGAATTGCTGGCGGATCTGGTCGCTCGTTTGGATGTCCCACAGCCGTAGCGTTTGATCGGTGCTGATAGACAGCATCGTGCGTCCGTCGGGATGAAGCACCACATCCAGTACCCCTTCCGTATGCCCTTCGAAACGGCGGATAGCTTCGCCGGTGTTCACATCCCACAGGATCAGTCTCGTGTCGTCCGAGGCGGAGAGCGCAGTTTGACCATCAGGACTAAAGGCGACAGTGTTGACCCTCTCGGTATGCCCTTCAAAGCGGCGGATGGCTTCCCCGGTCGCCACGTTCCATAGGATCAGCGTGGTATCGTCCGAGCCGGAGAGGGCGGTCTGGCCGTCAGGGCTGAAGGCCACACTATTCACCCCGCCGGTGTGACCTTCGAAACGGTGGATGGCTTCCCCGGAAGTCACATCCCACAACATAAGCATCCCATCGCCTGAGCCGGAGAGGGCAGTTTGGCCGTCTGGGCTGAAGGCCAGGCCGTTGATCCAATCTGTATGCCCTTCGATCCGTTTCAGTTCAACCGCAGACCCCAAATTCCAGAGAATCAACTCGCCTTGAGCACAGTCGCCAGCGGAGTCGAGATTGCCGCAACTGCCGGAGAGGGCGGTCTTGCCATCGGGGGCAAAGGCGACGTCTTGAACGGCGTGGCTATGGCCTTCCAGAATGGCGCGTGTTCCAGGCCCCAGTGCAACGGCCGACAGTGTGCGCAGAGCCTCGGCCGGCGGCTGGTCAATACTGGATGCTTCCAGGGCCAGCGCTAGCGCCAAGTCGACCTCTCCATTATCCTGGGCTTGCTGGGCGTTGGCGGCCAGCACCAGGCTGTGGTTGACGGCGGCCTCCTGTTGAGCGTTGTCCCGTTCCTGCCGGGCGGTCGAGCGGGCGTCAAAAGCATACAATGCCAGTGCAAAGGCAACCACTGCCGCCACCCCGACGAATCCCTGGAGCAGCCGCAGAACGTTCCGCGCGCGTCGCTCCCGGGCCTGCTGCGCCTGCCGGTTGGCCTGGCTAGCCTCCAGGTAGGTGCGCTGGTCCCGGGTCAGTGCCACGACGCTTTCTGCAGCCCAGTCCTCGAACTGGGTCAGCCGCGTCCCGCGCAGCAGGTAACTCGGCTCCCGCTTGGCCCCGTTCCATTCCGCCGTCGCCGCGGCCAGCGATCGCTCCATCCGCACGTCGCCCCGGCTGGTCTCCAGCCAGCGGCGCAGCCGGCCCCACTCCCGCAGCAGCGCCTCGTGTGCCACCTCGACCGTCGGCGTCCGCGTCATCGGGTCGTGGTCAAAGGTCAGGAGGCGGTGGCGACCATACACCTCGATCACCTCGCCCATCGCCGCCAATCCCCGGTCCCTGATCCGTGATCCCTGATCGTCGATCTCAGACCCATCGGCGGCCAACCCTTCCAATTCCGTCCGCAACACCCGCCGTCTTGTATCCTCGGTTCCCTCCCCCAGCGTGACGAGACGGAGAAAGAGTTGGCGGGCGGCTTCCTGGGCCGCTTCGTCCAGGTTGGCGTACAGATCCTCGGCGCGGCGGGCCAGGGCGCCCGTCACCCCGTCGCTTTCCTGGTACGCCGCCAGCGTCAGGGTGCGTCCCTCCTGCCAGCCGCTGGCGCTTTCAAGCTCGAACAGCTCGGTAAGCGCGTATTGCATCAGCGGCAGCATCCCCGGTTGGTCGCCCACGTCCTGCACGATCGTCGCCACCAACCCCGGCTCCGCGACCAACCCCGCGCGCGCCGCCGGCCCCACGACAGCCTGTTCCAGCTCGTCGGGCGTCAGGGGCAGCACAAAAGTCGTTCGCTGCCGTACCAGTTCGCCAAAGTCCACGTATTCCAGCACCCGCCCGGTAAAGTCGGCCCGCAGCGTCACCACCACGCGCACCCGGCTGCGGTCATCGAGCACCAGCGTCACCAGGCTGTCCAGGAGAAAGACGCGCATCTCCTCGTCTTCCACCTGGGTAAAGACCTCCTCGAACTGGTCGATCACGAGCACTAACTCGACGTTCGGGTCGGCGGGTAGCACCCGCTGCACGGCCCGCAATAGTCCGCGCTCGTCCTCGCGCAGTTGGGCCAGCAGGCTCTCGGGTGGGTTGACGGCGATCCGCAGCAGCGCCGCCTCCAGCTCCTCCAGCGGGTGTGCGCCTGGCATCAGGTCGAGGAAGAACCAGTCCTCGGAGCCAGGTACTCCCCCTCGCCGTAAAGCCGGGATCAGCCCGGCCTTGACCACCGACGATTTGCCACTCCCGCTGGGCCCCACCACCGCCAGGAAACGGGTCGAATCCTGCTTTGAACCTGCTGCCGGGTCGCCGACCTCGGCGATAAGCCCCAGCAGTTCCTGGATCAGTGTCTCGCGTCCGAAAAAATCATCGGCGTCGGCCTCGCCAAAGGGTCGTAATCCCTTGTATGGGTTCTCCAGATCATCACCCGTCACGGCCACCCGGTAGGGAACCGCGTCCACCGCCACGGCCACCGAACTGTCCCCCGTCACGGCCTGCCGAAAGTCGGCCAGCAGGCTGGGCACGTCGGGATAGCGGTCGAGGGGGTCCTTGGCCGTCGCCCGTTTGATGACGGGGTCGAGGAAAGGCTGTTCCGCGAGAGATGGCGGTGGTTCGTTGAGATGCTGCATAATGTAATCCACAGGCGTCGGCCCCAGGAACGGCTTCCGGCCGCTCAACAGCTCATACAGAAGCACGCCCAGGCAATAGATGTCGGCCTGCGGTTTGACCGGCTCGGAGCGGATCTGCTCAGGCGAGGCGTAGGCCGGTGAGCCGACCATCATGCCGACCTGGGTCAGATCCTGTAGGTCCGGGTCGCTGAGGTTCTTGGCGATGCCAAAGTCGGCCAGGTAGCCGTTGCCGTCCTCGTCGAGCAGCACGTTGGCCGGTTTGAGGTCCCGGTGGATCACGCCCACCCGGTGGGCGGCGTGCAGCGCCGCGCCGA
>CAYOUP010000234.1:0-5796 GCA_964407125.1 uncultured Hyphomicrobiaceae bacterium
AGCCGGGCCGGATCGTCAGATAGAGCGACGGCACGGTCTCCAGATTGTGGTTGAATACGTCGGGCCGCGCTTCGATGACCGTCTCCAGCGCGCCATCCTTGCGCAGGAAATCCGGCGTCAGAATTTCAATCGTCGTGCCGGGCGATGTCTTGCGGATCGCCCGGATCACGGCGGCAAAATGGGCCGCCCCGCCATCGGGCAGATCGTCCCGGTCAACTGATGTAATCACCACATGCTCAAGCCCGAGCTTGGCCACGGAATCGGCGACCTTCCACGGCTCGTCCGCGTCGAGCGGCTCCGGCATCCCGGTCTTGACGTTGCAGAAAGCGCAGGCCCGCGTACAGGTGTCGCCCATGATCATCATGGTGGCGTGCTTTTTCTCCCAGCACTCGCCGATATTCGGGCAGCCCGCTTCTTCGCACACCGTTGTCAGACCATGCTCGCGGATGATGCTGGCCGTCTTGCGGTAGCCGGTCGATCCGGGCGCCTTGACCCTGATCCATTCCGGCTTGCGCAGCGCCGGCGTATCGGGCCGCCTAGCTTTTTCGGGGTGGCGCAGCTTGCCGCCCGCGCGCGCATCAATGATTGTGGCCATGATCTTTCCGCCAGTTAGTGCTTTGAAGCAAAATAAGCTTTTGCTCCATGCGATGGAAGGGGCAAGTCGGCGCATCAGCCATGCATGGAAGCGAATAAAATCGTTGCATTGTCGCGAATCATATCAGTAAGTGAACGAAATGATTGTCGTTATCGAGGGGAAAAACGATGATACGCGAGGGTTTGAAGGAATTTAAGGAGTTCATTGCCAAGGGTAACGCTTTTGATCTGGCCGTTGGTGTGATTATAGGCGCCGCTTTTTCTGCGGTCGTCGGATCACTTGTTGCCGATATACTTATGCCGCCCATTGGATTCATCCTCGGCGGCCTCGACTTCTCCAATTACTTTGCCGATCTGACTTCATTCACGGGCTACGCCGATCCGATTGCCTCGCTCGACGAAGCGCAAAAAGCCGGTCACGCGGTCATCGCTTACGGCAAGTTTTTGAACGCGGTAATCAATCTGCTGATCGTCGGTTTCGTGATCTTCCTGCTCGTCAAGCAGATCAACAGGCTGCGCCGCAAGGAAGAAGCAGCTCCCGAGGCTCCGCCCGCACCGCCCGAAGACGTCAAGCTGCTGACCGAGATCCGCGATCTGCTGGCGAAGAATTCGGCCTGAAAAGGCAACAAATACCTGTAAACCCCGTCCCGCGGGGATTACAGGTAGCGGCTATTCGAGCTGCGAGCCGTCTTTCAGATGCAGCATCAGCAGCGGGTAAGGCCGCCCGCCCGCATCCGTTGCGGTCCAGCCCACCTGAACGAAGCCCATCTTTTCATAGAACTGGCGCGCTTCGATATTCTGCTCATTGACTTCGACCGATAGCTGCTCGGTCTGAGAAAAGGCATGCGCCAGCAGCGCCCGGCCCGCGCCTCTGCCCTGTGCCTCGGGAGCGACGAACAGCGAGTCCACATGCGAGCCTTCAAGCCGCATGAAGCCGACAGCGCGGTCATCCGCATCGGCGGCAACCCAGAAGTCCTTGCCCGGCAGATATTCGGTTTTCACCATATGCTCGATTTCGGCCATATCGTTCGAAGAAATGAAGCCATGCGACGCGCGAACGGCATCGTGCCAGATTTCATAGAGCCTGCCGTTATCGGCAGCTCTCGATTGCCGGATCGTGATCATGTCAGCCGGTCAGATTGAGTTGCACTGCAACATGCAGGCAAGAATTACCCGTCCCGCGGAAATGTGCAAGCACGAGTTTCAGACTCTGCGGTATTCCCATTCATATCCGTTGATGGGGCACGCGACTTGCTGCAATATCAGCCCGGACCAACGGCTATAGAAAGCAACGGCAATGTCGTCCCTCTCCTCCCTGATCGACCTGCTGAAAATCCTGACCCGTCAACCGAGCGTCGTCGGCGCCGAGCACTCCTTCTTCCGCGTGTTGCAGCGCGAACTGGAGGAACGGGGCGCGTCGGTCACATGGTATGAGGGCCTGCTGGTCGCGCGCGGCCGCGATCCGAATGCGATGTTCTTCTCCGCCCATATCGACCGGCACGGCCTGATCTGCACCGGGCCGAACGAGTTTCAGTATGCCGCCTTCGTCTCGGGCAGCCGCTCCGACCTGCTCGGCAATTCAGCGTCTGAAGAATTGATGCTGACCATTGCCGACCGTTTCGAAGGCACGCCGGTGTTCGCCTATCAACCGTGGTCCGGCTCCTATAGCGGCAGCGGAACGATCAGCGGCGCCTCGATCTGCGAATACCGGCACAATCTGATTTTCGAGGTCAGCGGGCTGGAGCATCTCGTTGCGGGAACGCCGGTCGCGCTCAGGGACAATCTGCGCATCGAGGATGGCTATATTTCCGGCCAGCTCGACAATGTGCTGACCGCCGCCATTCTGGTTCACCTGTTCGAACTCGATTTTCAGGGCACGGCGTTCTTCACCGCGCAGGAAGAAGCCGGGCGGAGCTGGCGCTATCTGCTGGAATGGTTCCGCCGCTTCGGCTCCTCGACCAACGATCTCGTCGTGCTCGATACGAGCCCCTATCCGACTCGCGCCGAAGCCGACAGCCAGCTTGTCGTGCTGAGAACCCGGGACGCGAATGCCTCCTTCAATGACGCCATGACCGTCCAGCTCGAAAACCTGTGCAACGAGCATGGCATAATTTTCAGCTACAAGGACCGCTATATCGAGGAGCAGAACGACCTGCTGCTCGCGGCGGGCGAGAAACCGCGCTCACTGGGCAGCACCGAGATGGGCCGCATCATCGCCGCCTCGAATGGTCTTGTGGACGGCACGACGCTGCAGATCCCGACGACCGGCTATCACACCATGAACGAAACGGCCTCTCTCAAGTCCTGCGAGGCCTTCATCAAGCTGCTGAACACGGTCATGCCGGTTGAATAACATCACGCCGGTCCGCTCTTTCCGGCTCCCAAAATGCACGACGTAACGGTCCGCGGCGCGCGGTTGAACGTCAGCCCGCGGAATTCAGAAAATAGATATCCGGCTTATCCATCACGCCAGCAGCCTGCATCGCCGATTTGAGGTCGGGCGAACTCACGAATTCCTTCGACTTGCCGAGGTCCTGCGCATCGAAGAGGACCACCACTTCATTCGGATCATCCGCCGATCTGTATACGCGCGGGTTGGTGAGCCCTGCAGTCGTCTGAAATGCCTTATGTTCATCGAAGGCAGGTTTCCATACGGCGAAGTCTTTCACCTTATGCCGAACGATAATTAAAGCCATGCTAGCCTCCTACTCGTTACCTCACCGCTGGGATGTGGATTCCGATGGTGTTGTTCATCTTTCCGTTTTCATCTTTCCCACTCTTCCAGGCTGATGTCGCCGAGGGGGAAATGACTTTGCCAGCATTTAAGTGTTACGCTTGGCCTTGACGACGGTCAATTCGTCATTTGCGTTTTGGCGCATGTGTTTCGAATGTTCTCGTCGGCCAGGTCGATCTGCAAATCGCGGTAACTATTTAGTCCCGACAGCTGACAGGATTTTCAGCAGACTGCTAGTGGAGCTTTCTGATGACATCGAATGTTTGACGGCATTATTCTCAAAGGCCAGCTCGCAATATGGATTAAATATTTAGATTTTGTCATGTCGCGCAACTGCAAGCGAGACATGTGTTGCCGTGGGCATACATTTTATCGGATAACTTAAATGATGTTCCGAGCTCCTAAAACGCATACAATTCAACGGAACGAGAAAACATCATCGGCCTTGGCATTAAAAAAGGCACGGGTTTGGTATATTTGAGGGGGGCATGAAATGGACTCATGTGTGGCTTGGTTCGGGGCTTTGCGTCGATGCATGTTGACCACTTCATTCATATTGATGGCTTTGATTGTCTTGATCATGAGTGCGCGCGACGCGCAAGCCCAGGACGAGGCGCTCGCCGCTGCCGGACCGCCGGTTTCCATAGCGTTGCTGGTCGATTCCAGTACCTGGCGATGCTATGATAGCGGAACTATCGCTGCTATCCGGCGGCTGGCGGGACTGGAGGAGGCAAAGATCAATGCCCGCGGGGGGATTAATGGGCATCGGCTCAAGCTTGTCGTGCTCGATAGTAAACAGGACGCGGATCAAACGGTCGAGAATGTACGCACCGCGCTTGGTTTTTCGGATCTCCTGGCGATTATCGGACTGACGAGTTCAACCCGGGGTGTGAAGGTATTCGCCACTCTTGGAGATCAGATCCAGGCAAGCGGTATCCCCTTCATTTCCAATATTTCGGTTTCCGATATTTTTGCCAAACTTCCCAATGTCTTTTCCACGCGCCCCTCTCAAGAAGCCGAACGCGTACCGGTTATGGCCGCCTTCGCTACAGAAATAGGGTTTAAGTCCGTGGCCTTCCTTGGCCGCAAAGGCACCACCTTCATCGACGCAATCGGCGATGGCTTGAAAAAAAGCAAGATCGCAGATCGGATTGTTGCCGATCATCGGATCACAATAACAGGACGTGGACGGACCGCGAGTTTCGACGCATCAGACATTGATGCCGCCATCACGGACATGAAGGCGAAGGGAACCGATCTCGTTGTCCTGGCAGTAGGCACCTTCGCTTCCAACGATGTCATCGCCAAATTCACGGCAGCCCAATTCACGCCAGCCATCATGCTGGTCGGCAACCTTTCGCGACTGTCCGCAAATTACCCCAATGCAATCTACCAGCTCGACTGGAACACCGTACCGGAGGTCGAGCAGGATTCCGTGCGCAATGTCGTGACCAAAAGCAACCCTGAGGATTGGCTGTTCGAGGGCGTTAAAAATCCTGATGCGCCCGGCTGGAAGGACGGCAGCTGCGATCCCGACTACGAGCCGGAACCTTTTTCGAGGGCGAATCTCAGGGCGATCGGCAACGGGGCGCAGTTTGCCGATATGGTGGACCTCGTTGCCGAAGCCGCCGGCCATACCGAGCGCACTGCCGAGCCGCCGGCAATGCGCAAAGCCGTCCTGCAGGCGCTGGGCGAAACCTACGCGGCCGGCCGTGGTGCCTTCAAGGGGCGCTTCGAGGATTGGTCCTTCTTCCCCGATGTCCGCACCCGCTCGCAGATTCCTTTCGTGCTCATTCTGCCGCAGAAGCTTGGCCGGACACAGCTTGCTCCCATCCAGTTCGTTCGGACCCGGGCGGGAACACTACGCCGCATCGACACGCTCTATCTTGACGTCGACATGTTGCGCACTTACTCAATCGACAACGACACAAGGTCGTTCTATGCGGACTTCTACCTGTCGCTGCGCGGCTCCGACCGGATTGGCCTCAGCGATATCAAATTCACCAACGCTTTCATCGACCCGCGCACCAATGGACCGCACCTGGCCATCGAGACCATCTATGGCGGCGGCCCAAGCGACGCCTATCCGCAAAGCATGCGCATCTATCGTGTCTCGGGACGCTTCCGCTTCAATCCGGACTTCAGCGATTATCCGTTCGATTCCCAGCAGTTCTCGATCGATATCCAGCCAAAGAGTGGCGACAAGCAGTTCATCATCCAGCCGCCGCCTCCCACGCTGCGCGATACGGTGCTCAGCGTCGACAATTGGAACGTGGCAAACCAGTACGTATCCTATACGCACGAATTTCTGCCCATCGTGAACGCCTTTACGCATGAGCCCAGCATCGTGCCGTTTTATCAGAGCCGTTTCGTCTGGCTGATGAAGCGCGAGGCGAACGATTACTACCTGCGCGTGGTCGTCCCGCTGGCGTTCATTCTGATTGTCGCGTACCTGTCCATTTTCATCC
>CAYOUP010000235.1:0-5782 GCA_964407125.1 uncultured Hyphomicrobiaceae bacterium
AAATGGCCACAAGCAGAGCCACCGCTTCATGCGCGGCATCATGCGGTCTGCGGCCAAGCTTTCCTACCCGGAAGCGCAGGCCGCAATTGACGGACGCCCGAGCGAACGGGCTGCGCCGCTCGTTGAGACGGTGCTGAAGCCGCTCTGGGCTGCCTATCATGCTCTTCGAAAGGCGCGCGACAAGCGAGGGCCGCTCGAACTCGACCTGCCCGAGCGCAAGATTATTCTCGACGATCAGGGCCGCGTTGCCCGGCTCGTGACGCCGGAACGGCTCGACGCGCACCGGCTGATCGAGGAGTTCATGATCCAGGCCAATGTCGCGGCGGCGGAAGCGTTGGAGGCGGCCAAATCGCCCCTGCTCTATCGCATCCATGACGCGCCATCCGAGGAAAAACTCAACGCGCTGTCCGAGTTTCTGGCGACAATCAAGATCAACATGCCGAAAGCCGGGCTCGTCAAGCCGGAGCAATTCAACCGCATTCTTGAAAAGGTCGGCGATACGGAATTCAATGAACTCGTCAATGACGTGATCCTGCGCTCACAGGCCCAGGCCGAGTACAGCGCGAAAAATCTCGGCCATTTCGGCCTCAATCTGCGCCGCTACGCACATTTCACCTCGCCAATCCGGCGCTATGCCGATCTGATCGTGCATCGTGGGCTGATCCGTTCCCTGAAGCTTGGTGAGGGCGGTCTGACCGACGCGGAAGTCGAAGTGCTGGATGAAACGGCGGAGCATATTTCACGCACCGAGCGCCGCGCCATGGCCGCAGAACGCGAAACCGTGGACAGGCTCATCGCCATCCATCTCTCAGGACAGATTGGTGCGAATTTTACCGCGCGTATTTCCGGCGTCACGCGTTCCGGGTTGTTCGTACGCCTGGCGGAGACCGGCGCGGACGGCTTTATCCCGGCGTCAACGCTTGGACAGGACTATTACATTTATTCCGAATCCGACCATGCGATGATCGGCGAGCGCACCGGCGAAACCTTCCGGCTTGGCGATACGGTGGAAGTGCAGCTTGTCGAGGCCCACCCACTCGCAGGCGCCTTGCGCTTCAAGCTGATCAGCGAGGGCCGCTACGATCTGAAGCTGTCGCGCAAGAAAAAGCGCGGCGTAGTGAAGACAACGGCAAGGAACCGCATCAAAGGCCGGCGGAAGAGATAAATCCGGTAATGGGCCGGAACGTCCGGCGCATTCGCCGCATTCCCGGCCATTCACATTCGTATCCGCGATGACTATTCTATTCGCAGACAGTCATCGGCCCCCCAGGTAAGGCTCAAATGAAACAAGACAATCGCAAGATTTTGCCTGCCATGCTTTGTGGCGCACTTGGGCGCTGCCCGGCTTGCGGAGAAGGACGCCTGTTTACGCGCTACCTGAAGGTGACCGATTATTGCGGCCATTGCGGCGAGGCGCTTCACCATCAACGCGCAGACGACGCCCCTCCCTATTTCACCATCGTCATTGCCGGGCATCTTCTCGTGCCGGCTCTTCTGGTATTCGAAACAGTCTACAGGCCGCCGCTCTGGCTGCATGCCGCTATCTGGGTGCCGATCACGATTGCGCTTTGCCTGTCGCTCCTGCCGCGGATCAAGGGCGCGATTGTCGGCCTGCAATGGGCGAACCACATGCATGGCTTCGGCAATCCCGATGAAGACCCGGCCGCGCCGGGCGAAATCGAACCCAACTTGTAGGCTCAATCGGGCACGGTGGCGGATGATGCCGCACTATCATGGCACGCCGGCAACGCTCGATCACAGCCGTGACCTGGTCAGGAACACCGCCGACCGCCGCCACCGCAACATGCATCCCCGTGATGCCGCGTGCCTCATCGTCGTCGATACGGACAATAAGTCACGTCCGCGCATCCTGATGGGACGGCGGCGGCCCGATCTCGCCTTCATGCCGAACCGTCTCGTCTTTCCCGGCGGACGCGTGGAAGCATCGGACTATCTTGCCTCCGCGCGAGGCGTCATGGCGGAGCCGATCCTGTCCAAGCTCATGGCTTATACGCCGCCCGGCAAACCCGCCCACAGACAGCGCGGCCTTGCCCTCGCCTGCGCCGCGCTTCGCGAGACGAAAGAGGAAACCGGTTTTCTCATTTCAACTGTTCGCGCCCAAACAACATCCGTAGATGGCCCACCCGATTTCAGCGGATGGTCATTTCTGGCAAGAGCAATTACACCGCCGCGCTTTGCCCGCCGTTTTGACACGCGCTTTTTTGCAGTCTCATCCGACCGGATCACTGGCCAACTGCCGGTCGTGGATGGAGAGTTTGTCGCCGCGCAATGGCTGACACTGGATGACGCGCGGCGGGAAGGCGTTGCCAGCATTACGAAAATCATTCTCGATGATCTGGAGAGCCGTTTGGCGGCAGGCTCACTCGGTGATCAGGATGCACCAGTTCCCTTCTATTTCATGCGCGGCGCATGTTTCCACCGGATCATGTTGTGATCGGCTCCACACTTGACACCCCGCACAGTCGAGCTAATGTGCCCACGAGATATTTGAATAACACACAATCAGGACGCTGCCGTTATGGCCAAGCCTATCAACCAGAAGATCAAACTCGTCAGCTCTGCAAAGACCGGCTTCTTCTATGTGGCCAAGAAGAACCCGCGCAACATGACCGAGAAACTCAAGCTGAAGAAATACGATCCGGTCGTGCGCAAGCACGTGGAATTCACGGAAGCAAAAATCAAATAAGATACGGAGCGGCATGCGCACTCTTCAGGCGGGGCTCTATTGTTGCGCCTGTGTTGGGTTGTCTGGTTTCACCCGAGACAATGCGAGGGCATAGGATGTTTCCGGGAATGGGACCAGCCCCGCGCCGATCGGCAGCGGGGTGTATCCGATAAAGCACGGGGCTGGTCTGCAAGTCCTGACCAAAGAGGGCATTGGCCAACGACTTGTTGGCCGATTCCGATGGCAGTAACGAGGAGGCCACTCAAACCATCATCCTCGGCCTAACCCCACGGCCCCAGGAGATGCGGCGGACCTGAGCGAACCGTAGGGAAGCAATTCTTCACTGCTTCATAAGTAGAGGAAAAAACGCTACGATTGCAAGTGAGACACGTCACAATCGAAATCTGCTTTTCCCCCGAATTCGTCACATCTGGAAATCAATTTCCGTAATTCGTCAAAATTACGGTCACCACTCTTAGTGCTTATGAAAGTATTAAGCGCGGATTGTTGATCAAACGCAATAAGATTCGCCAATAAGGTAAATCCGTCAGCGAACAGCAGATTTACCATGCGACATTGCGCCGCAGGTGTGTGTGTGCCTTATCCCCAGCTTTCAGGCGTCGATGAACTGACGGATCGTGTCCAGAAAGTTCCTCACCGTGATCGGCTTGGAAATGTAGGCTTCGCATCCGCCTTCGCGAATCCGTTCCTCGTCGCCCTTCATCGCAAAGGCCGTCACGGCGATGACCGGTATATCCCGCAGGCTCTCGTCATCCTTCAGCCATTTCGTCACATCGAGACCTGAGACTTCAGGAAGCTGGATGTCCATCAGAATAAGATCGGGCTGATGTTCCCGCGCCAGCGAAAGCGCCTCGATACCATTGCGCGTCTGCAGGGTCGCATAACCATGCGCTTCCAGCAGGTCGCGAAACAGCTTCATGTTGAGTTCGTTGTCTTCAACGATCAGAACGGTCTTCGACATTCTCCGCCTTGTCTGGCCACGTTGGATGACGCAGTCCGCCTTTCGATGACGGCTTGCTGCCATAAAGCGATTAAACTATGCGGGATTCCGTCCGCTTGCTACAGGTTATTGGTATAATTATGAGTTAAGCGCTCCGGCAAGCCTGAAAGATTGAAATACGGATAGAGGGCACGAATGTTATCCGGTTCCGAAAAAGCAAGAACGATCAGCCGGGAACGCGCTCTCGATCTTGCGACCGACGCGCTGATCTTCATCGCGGGAGACGCGAACCGCATGGCCAAATTTCTTGGGCATACGGGATACAGGCCGGAGCAGATCCGCGCTCAGGCGAACGCGCCCGATTTCCTCGCTGGTATTCTCGGCTTTCTGCTTGACGATGAATCCATGCTGCTCGCATTCGCAGCGAACGGCAATCACGATCCGTCCACATTATCGCGCGCGCATCATGTCCTGTCCGGGACCGGCAGCGATCAGGGGACTTCTATCAGCTAAGGCTCGAACTCTCGCCCGCTTCGCGCTCTACTCGCCGGGACATTCGGAGGCGCCGGTAAAATCAATGCGCGTCAGCTTGCCGCCAATGAGAAAATCGCCGTAATTGATCGTCAGATCGCCGCTGACGCCATTCGAGAACAGGCGGAACGCCAGCTCATAGGTCGGCAGTCCATCATCCTGCTGCCCGGGCTTTCCGGCTTCGTAGAAGCTGATGGAAATCGGCCATGACGTCAAAGTGTTCAGACGGGCGGCATTCTCAAGATTCGTTACGGCCTTCTTGCCGGACTCAGGCTTGAGCGGCCGGCCTATGAATGTCGTCGTGCTATAAAGTTTCCGCCCCTCTTCCGATCCGTCATAGACATCGGCCTGAACAAGCTGCTTACCATCCTGCGCCGCTTCCAGGATCGCGATTGAATGCTGCGTCGGGAACATGGCGTGCCGGTTGAACTCAAGCGATCCGGATTTTGGCGTTTCGAAATTCACGGCGATCTTGCTGCCCTTATCCTTCCGGGATGCCGATCCGGCCGTGACGTTCGTCTGTTGAAAACCGTTGATTTCAGTGTTCTCGAAACGAAATTCCTCGCCCTTGGCATCTTCCCAGGTGGATGTGCGCATGTCGGTCATGAACGAGCCGCCATCCTGGTCCGTCATCTGCGTAACCAGCCGCGACGTGTATGTGTATCCGGCACAGGTCGAGCCCTTGAAATCGAGAACCAGACGGCCTTTGAGGTCGGTGACGTTCGCGGAGGCTTCGGCGCTTCTCAGCCGCAGATCGTATATCGCCCGGTGCGGCACAAGCTTGATGCCCGCCGCGGGCAGGGCAAAAACCGGCCCGGTCAGAATAGTTGCCGACAAAATCAGACATGCTGCGAAGATCGGTGTATTTTTGTTCATTTCATCCGTCTTTGATGGCCGCATATGCCAGCGCATGGCTGGCTTCATTTCTCATAGTGTATTGCAGCAGAAAAAGGAACAGTTAGCAAAATCGTATAACTCATCAGCTTATCAAAGCCTGTCTGTTCAAAAAAGTGCCCCTGCCCTATGCTAAACCCTCAGAAAACGTCAATAACAGGACATCGACGATGACAGACACCGCCGAAACGCGACTTAACGCCCTTGGGCTCAAACTGCCGGAGCCAGTGGCGGCTGTGGCAAATTACGTTCCGGCCCTGATCTCCGGGAGCTTCCTTTACGTTTCGGGGCAAATCGCGATGGGACCGGACGGTCCGGTCAAGGGCAAGCTGGGGGCAGATCTGGGTATCGAGGACGGGCAGAACGCGGCGCGGATCTGCTGCCTCAATATTCTGGCGCAGGCAAAAGCGGCGCTCGGTTCGCTGGACAGGATCGGGCAAACCGTGCGCCTCACAGGCTTTGTCAATGCGGCGCCGGACTTCACCGATCATCCCAAGGTCATCAACGGAGCATCGGACCTGATGGTGGAGGTGCTCGGAGAGCGTGGACGCCATACACGCGCCGCGGTCGGCGTATCGAGCCTGCCATTGGGTGTGGCCGTCGAAATCGACGCCATCATTGCAATCTCATAACGGATCGCTGCATGAGATTTCCGGTCATTCCGGCTATCGACCATCGCGGACTGCACAATGAGCGGCGCGGCATCATCG
>CAYOUP010000236.1:0-5773 GCA_964407125.1 uncultured Hyphomicrobiaceae bacterium
CCCCCGATAGGACGCCACGCCCTGATCCGGCAACCAGAGACCGTCCGGCGGTGCGCCCGTCTGCCAGAATATGTCGATCGGAATGCCGCCGCGCGGATACCAGTAGCCGCCGATGCGCAGCCATTTGGGGTCGAGCGTTTCGATGAGCCGCTTGCCGATATCTACCGTGCAGGCTTCATGAAACGCACCATGATTGCGGAAAGAGGCGAGGTACTGTTTCAGTGATTTCGACTCCACAATATGCGATTGCGGCACGTAATCGATCACGATATGGGCGAAATCGGGTTGTCCTGTTATGGGGCACAGCGAGGTGAATTCCGGACAGGTGAAGCGGATGAGATAATCCGTGTCCGGATGCGGATTGGGGACACGTTCAAGGACAGCCTCATCGGGCGAGGTAGGTAATGTTACGGGCTGACCGAGCTGGCTCAGCTCCGTTTTACCCCCATTCCCTGCGTTACGCTCACTCATGCTCATTTTCCGCGGTAGATGCATCCTTCATGGCATGAGGGACGGGAAATGTGAACCTCGGAAAGTGCGGGAACCTGCGGTAAAAGGCGCGACCATAACCAGATTGCAATATTTTCCAGCGTCGGTGCGCCAATTCCGTCGATCTCGTTGAGAAACTGGTGATCGAGTTCTTCGCGCGCGTCCGCGATTGCAGCGGCCAGATCGTCGAAATGGACCACGAGGCCGGTTTTCGGATCAGGTTGGCCTTCGATGGTGACGCGAACATGGAAGGAGTGGCCATGAATGCGCGAATTCGGGTGGCCCGGCGGGGCAGATGGCAGGAAATGCGCCGCCTCGAATGTGAAGTCCTTGTAAATCAGCATCGTCATGTCTTCGATATGGGGCATTCTGCCCATCCAACTACTCATGCCCAATTCGCTTGCCCCCTCACCCGGAATGCTGAAGCATTCCGCCCTCTCCCGCCAGGGTAGAGGGCTTATATACAGAAACTCTCTGCTTGCTTACCCTCTCCCTTCGAGGGAGAGGGTGGATGCGTAGCATCCGGGTGAGGGTGGAGCGGCGAGCGCCTTATTTCAGTCTTTTCCTATCCGCTTTACGGAATCCCGGCAAGCTTGTGCATCTGCATTGACAAGCGCCAGCGCGGGTTAGCCATGCAGAAAGCCGCCGATTTCTCGATATTGACGGCGAGATCAGGTCCATCCATCGGCTGGATGAAGAAATGCCGGAAGGGCAGGGCCGTAAAGCTCGCCGGGTCGGCGTCCTCCTGCGGGTAGACGAATTTCAGCTCGTCACCGGAACGCTGCACAAGCCCGGCCCGGCCTTTCGGGCTGACACAGATCCAGTCGATGCCTTCAGGCGCAGCGATGGTGCCGTTGGTCTCGATGGCGATCTCGAAGCCGCGTGCATGCAAAGCCTCGATCAGCGGCGCATCGAGCTGGAGTAGGGGTTCGCCGCCGGTGCAGACAACATAGGGCCTGCCGCCTTTACTTCCCGGCCATGACTCCACGACCGCAACGGCCAGCGTATCGGCATCGGCGAATTTTCCGCCTCCGGGGCCGTCCGTGCCGACAAAGTCCGTATCGCAGAAGCGGCAGACGGCAGCGGCGCGATCCTGCTCTCGGCCGGACCAGAGATTGCATCCAGCGAAGCGCAGAAACACCGCCGCCCGGCCGCTATGCGCGCCCTCGCCCTGAAGCGTGTAGAAGATTTCCTTGACCGAGTACATCAATGCAAATGCGGTTTGATCTCTATGTATTTTTCGCGGACATTCGGCGTATTATACGCGCCATAGCGCAGCGTCGCGTGACCGCCCTGCGTGACCTTCGAGGCCCTCAGCACGGGCTCTATCAGCTCGTAAAGCGCATCGGCATCCGGACCATAGAGGAACAGAAAGCCGTCGCTGCCGTCCACTGCGATTTCGTGCCCGTCCAGTTCGCCGACATCCTTGCCGTTCAGCCGCTCGATGATTTCGTCTTCAAGATCGAAAAGCGGATCGAGCGGACGGTGCTCCTCGTTCCAGAATTTCTCGGCGAAACTATAGAACGTCACGATGACTGAATGTTCCGTCATGATGTCCTTTCGCAGGGCGCTTCAACGGCTCCCAAGCCATTTCTGATAGCCCGCCGCGCGCAACTCGCAAGCCGGGCATTGCCCGCATCCATATCCCCACTCATGGCGGGTATCCCGGCTGCCCAGATAACAGCTATGGCTGTGCTCGGCAACCAGTGCAACCAGACGGTCACCGCCGAGCGCATGCGTCATCGCCCAGGTTTCGGACTTGTCGCGCCACATCAGCGGCGTCTCGATCCGGAACGGCGCATCCGTGCCGAGCCCGAGGCTGCGCTCAAGGGCCTTCAATGTCTCGTTCCGGCAATCGGGATAGCCGGAATAGTCGGTTTCGCACATGCCACCGATGAGCCGCATGATGCCGCGCCGGTAACCGATCGCCGCTGCATAGGTGAAGAACAGCAGATTGCGGCCAGGAACGAAGGTGTTCGGCAGGCCGCTTTCGCTCATCTTGATCTCGGTCTCGCGCGTCAGCGCCGTCTGGCTGATCGCACCGAGCGCGCTCAGATCGACCATATGATCCTCGCCGCGCCGGGCGGCTAGCTCGGGAAAATCCGTCTTCAGAGCTTTAAAAATCGCCTGCCGCGCTTCCAATTCGGTGCGATGACGCTGGCCATAATCAAAACCGACCGTTTCGACATGGCCGTAACGTGTAAGCGCCCAGGCGAGACAAACGGTGGAATCCTGTCCGCCGGAAAACAGGACTATGGCGCGTTCGGCCGATGGTCCGCTCATGACTTTGCTCCGAATTTCCCGCAAAAACGCTTCAACGCTGCCGCGAGTCCACCTATAACGGCCCGTAAGATACCGATTACCATATAGAGGATGCAGTCATGACCGCAATTGCTGACATTATCGGACGTCAAATACTCGATAGCCGCGGGAATCCAACGGTTGAGGTCGATGTCATCCTCGAAGGGGGCTATATGGGGCGCGCTGGCGTTCCCTCAGGCGCCTCCACGGGTGCTTATGAAGCGCATGAATTGCGCGATGGCGGCGAAGCCTGGATGGGCAAGGGCGTTACCGAGGCTGTCGAGGCGGTGAACGGCGAAATCCACGATGCCTTGCAGGGACTCGATGCCGAGGAGCAGCGCCGGATCGACGAGGCACTTGTCATGCTGGACGGCACGGAAAACAAGAGCCGTCTGGGGGCGAACGCCATTCTCGGCGTGTCGCTGGCCACGGCAAAGGCCGCCGCCGATGCGTCCGGCCTGCCGCTTTATCAATATCTCGGCGGCGTCAATGCGCGCGTTCTGCCGGTGCCGATGATGAACATCATTAATGGCGGCACGCATGCCGACAATCCGATCGACTTCCAGGAATTCATGATCATGCCGATCGGCGCGGAAACCTTTTCGGACGCTCTGCGCATGGGGTCTGAAATTTTCCATAATCTACGCAAACTGCTGAAGGATGGCGGGCTTAACACCAATGTCGGCGATGAGGGCGGTTTCGCACCGAACCTGAAATCCGCCGATGAAGCGCTTGGTTTTGTTTCCCGCGCGGTCGAGAAGGCCGGTTACAAGCTTGGCGATCAGGTTTATCTGGCTCTCGATCCCGCTTCCACGGAATTCTTCAAGGACGGCAAATATCATCTGGAAGGGGAGGGCAAGGTGCTCGACGCCGGTGGTATGACCGATCTCTATGACGAACTGTGCAGCCGCTATCCGATCGTGTCCATTGAGGACGGGATGGCCGAGGATGACTGGGAAGGGTGGAAAGCGCTGACGGCGCGTCTTGGCAGCAAAATTCAGCTTGTTGGCGACGATCTGTTTGTGACCAATGTCAACCGTTTGCGCCAGGGCATCGAACAAAAGTCAGCTAATGCGATCCTCGTGAAGGTCAACCAGATCGGTACACTGAGCGAAACGCTCGATGCCGTCTCGATGGCCCAGCGCGCCAATTTCAATACAGTGATCTCACATCGCTCCGGTGAAACGGAAGACGCAACCATCGCCGACCTTGCCGTTGCGACCAATGCGGGTCAGATCAAGACCGGTTCGATGTCGCGCTCGGACCGGCTGGCGAAATACAACCAGCTCCTGCGCATCGAGGAGGAACTGGACTCGATGGGCGTCTATGCGGGCCGCTCGGTTATGCCTGGGGAAATTTCCTGAAATGGCCATCTGTTAAGCCGTCATTAACGGCATGGCGGCATCTCTTAAATGAGTCATCAAAGGAATTGCCGCCTGCCATGATCACAACACGACGACACAAGAACAGCCGTCACGCCATTCTCCTGATCCTCTGCCTGGCGTTGATCGGCTATTTTTCCTATCATGCGGTGAAAGGCGATTATGGTCTCGACCGCCGTGCCGCGCTGACGGAGAAAATCGGGATTCTTGAAGCGGAACTGACGGATCTGAAGGATCGCAGGATGCATCTGGAGCATGATGTCGCGCTGATGACGACCCGTGTCGAAAACGAGACCGATCTTCTCGACGAGCAGTCCCGCAGCCTGCTAAATTATGTGAATCCACACGATATTGTGGTATTGCGCGCGGAGCAGACAGGCACGCCAGAAGACACGGCCAACACGCGCTGAAAGCCTGCGGCGTTCTATTCCATCCCGTTCCGGTGTAAGGTGGTTGCATGCCGATAGTTGTTTTGATGCCAACCTTTTCGCCAGCACTGGACAAGGGCAAACTCGCAAAATGGCTTGTCAAGGAAGGGGATGAAGTCTCCACGGGCGATCTGCTGGCCGAGATCGAGGTCGACAAGACGACCGTCGAGCTTGAAGCGGAGCAGGGCGGAACGGTCGGGCGCATTCTCGTGCAGGAAGGTGAGACACCGATTGCTGGCGATACTCCGCTGGCATTGCTGCTGTCCAAGGATGAAGATCGGGATGCACTCGATGCGCTCAGCGCCCCGGCGCCAATCCCCGCCGAAAATGGCACCATCGCCGAAGATGCCATTTCCATCAGTACGGTCTCGGATGACTATGTCCGGGCCGCCTATGATCCGAACCTCTACGAGCTGATCCCGCACAGCCGGATGCGCCGGACGGTCGCTTCGCGACTGACAGAGGCGAAAAGCACGATCCCACATTTTTATATCACCATGGATTGCCGGATCGACTCTGCGCTGGATTTACGCAAGGAAATCAATAGCCTGGCATCTGAGGATGATGGCCCGCCCGTGCGCATTTCGCTCAATGATTTCCTGATCAGGGCGCTCGCTCTTGCACTGATGCGCGTGCCCGTCGCCAATGCGTCCTGGACGGGGGAGGGCATTCTCTCTCACAAGCAGGCTGATATCGGCGTCGCCGTTGCCGTCGAAGGCGGGCTTTATACGCCGATCGTCCGCAATGCGCAGGATTTACCTTTGAGCGAAATTTCCCGGCGCGTTCGTCACCTGACAGAGCGGGCAAAGCGAGGCGTGTTGTCTCCAGAGGAATATCGTGGGGGATCAAGCACGATATCCAATCTCGGCATGTTTCCGGTGCGGCACTTTACTGCCGTTATCAACCCGCCTCAGGCGACAATTCTTGCCATCGGACAAAGTGAGAAACGTCCGATTGTGCGCCGGGGAGAAATCGCGGTCGCGACAATGCTCAGTGCGACCTTGTCATGCGATCACCGGGTCGTTGACGGAGCCGTCGGGGCGCAATTGCTGGCTGCGTTTAAAAATCTGATCGAAGATCACCCGGACGAACTGCTTTGACAATGCTTGTAGCGCTTACCTAGTGGAGCGAATTTGACATTTGAGTCCCGTTTGCGGTTGAATTCATCTTCAA
>CAYOUP010000237.1:0-701 GCA_964407125.1 uncultured Hyphomicrobiaceae bacterium
CAGAGCGTATACAGACCAAACAGCGAATCAGCAACGCCCTTGCAGACGGAGCGCCTGGGTTGAACGAGGGACGCCATGCGGTTTTTCGCATATGCAGTTTTGTCATTTCTCATCGCGTTTCAGAGCGCAAATGCCCAGGATCATAAGTCGGAGATACACGTTTATATTTTCGGCAACAGCCTCATACATCATCTGACATCGTCAGATGAAGCGACGGTTCCCCATTGGCTCCACCATCTGGCTTTGGCCGGGGGGAAGACTTTCACCGTCGATGGACAATGGGGTTTCCTGCGTAATTTCGAGAAAGACCTTCCGCCGATAGATCAATGGTCTTTCAAGCACGCCAAAGGCATCTGGAACAGGGACAATACCGTATTTGCCAAGGCAGGCTTCAACACCATTATGGTGAACCCGGCGAATTTTATCCAATATCAGCCTGCCAATGAGCCATATGACGGCGACAACCCTGACGGGCAGACGCCACTCGGAGCCACGCTCGCATTGTTCGATTGGCTTGAGAAGCAATCTTCGGGACAAAAATATTACGTTTATGAAGGTTGGGCAGACATGGCCAGCTTCACCGGCACCGTTCCTGAAGACGCCTCGGATATGAAGGCATATCACGCCTACAATATCGGCGACTATCACGACTGGTACAAAGACTACGTGCGGCGCATTCTGGGGACGGCGGTGGACTACCG
>CAYOUP010000237.1:711-5747 GCA_964407125.1 uncultured Hyphomicrobiaceae bacterium
CAGACCGAACCTCGACGTCAGCCTGATCCCGGTTGCTTCAGTTCTCTCAAAACTGTTCACTGAGACAGAGCTGGAAGGCCTCAAGCCTTCCGACATTTACTCGGACTCCTCTCCGCATGGTACGAACAACACCTATTTTCTGGCCGCTCTTATAACCTACACGATGCTATATGGAGAACAGGCACCGAACTCTTTCGCGGTACCGGACAGCCTCCATCCCCTGATCAGGGACAATTACAGTGCGATTGCGGAAAAGGTCTGCGCAGAGCTGGTCGGCAAGGCGGTCTGCAAGGAAGGCCGCTCGGGTTAGCATCTATTAAGTGTTCGCCGGGATCACGCGCGATTTGGGACGTGGGCGGAACATGATCAGATCTTTCACGCGGCTTTTAAGCGAACGCGGGGGCAGGATCTCACGATCACACTCGAATATCGCGCCATTCAGGGAAGGATCGTGCCACAGAGCGAAGCTCGCGCCCCATTTCGCCGCAACAGCCGGATCGAGACCGTCCGGCAGGCCCATATCCGTCGCAAGAATGCCGGGCATCCAGACGGACATGACGATATTCGGAAAGCGGTCAGAGAGGTCGGCGAGCAGGGCTTTATTCAGTATGCGGGCGGAGCCCTTGGAAACGCTGTAAGCGGAGCTGCATGGGATTGGAGCCAGGTCGGCAAAGCTGCCGACATCGACGATCCGGCCAATACCGGTTTCCGTCATTGTTTGCAGCGCAGCGCGCGTACAGGCGACGACTCCACCAAAATTGACGCTGACCGTCTCCATGAAACTTTCCGCCGTCTCCTGAAGGAAATCACGGTGTGGATAAACGGCGGCGTTGTTGATCAGGATGGCGACGCTGCCAATTTGCCGGTTGATGTTTGCAAATGCCTGCCTGACCGCTTCGGCGTCCGCGACATCAACGGCCATGCCGAGAAAGAGTTCATTTTCGCAGGCCCGTGCCGTTCCTTCCAGCGCTTCCATGCTCCGTCCAAAACCGGCAACGCGGACGCCTCTCCGTGTCAGCTCGATGGCTAGCGCACGTCCAAGTCCACGTCCCGCTCCCGTGACGATAGCGACGCCATTGCGGATCGTTTTCTCCATATCGTTCAACTGTGAGCACCTTCCATGACGGGTGTGGAGACGCTGTCCCGCATCTGGTCATAAAGCCGGTCGGCGACACGCAATGCGTTCGATGCAATAATCAGACCAGGATTGAGGCCAAGCGAGGTCGGCATGAAAGATGCGTCAGCAACATAAAGATTGCCAATGTCGTGCGACCGGCATGAGCGATCCAGCACGCTGGCCTTTGGATCATCGCCGAAGCGCAGGGTGCCGCAGGCGTGAGGGATGTTCAACATCGGCTCATTGTTGAGAAACATTGATCTGTGACCGCGCAGCTTCCTCTTGATAAGCCGCCGATAGGTGCGGCGTCGCTGTTTCAGTTCATCGTGCATAGCATATTCGACGCGCATGCGTTCCACATTGTCAGGGTCCGGATAAACCCTGTTTTCGCGATAGGCGAGGTCTTCAAGCTGTGCACTGTAAATCTTCGCGCTGCCAAGTATTTTCGCAGCCAGAAATGCGGGAATGCGCGCTAGTTCCTGCAGCAGGCGGATGTCGCGTAAAGATGACCGATTGAGCTCGTTTTTCAAATGATGAACGATCTCTCCGTAAGTGGCGTCGATCCCCATCGCTGCGATCGCGCCGAAGCGTTGTCCTTCGTGATAATACAGATCGCGAAGAGAGATCGTCTTGGTCGGGCCTTCAAATTTTGTTCCGCGTTCCGGCCATATGGCGATCATCTCGTTCAGATGCATCATGAGATACCGGCCGACGAGACCGCTGCTGTTGGCGCAGCCCTCTGGCCAATGCTCCGAAGCGGACGAAAGCAGCAAATGGGCGGAACCCAATGCACCTGCCGCAAGTACATAGCACCGTGCACGGAGATTAAGCGTCGTGTCGTTGCGCCGTGCTTCAATATGCGTAATATGATTATCTTTGCCGCGGATGGCGCGAACCTCACACATATCGAGGAGAGCGGCGTTTCCGGTTTCCAGCGCGGGCTCGACGCCTGCCGATCGTCCATCCATTTTACATTTGCACGGGCATTTCCTGCCGAAGCACATCTGGCAGCCCGGAAGAAACCGAATGCCGAGATGGATATGATAAGGGTGCAGGCCCAGCTTGCGGAACTTGTCCATCATGGCGCGGTCACCTTCGCCCATCTGGGGAGGCGGCAGCAGGTTCGACGGAGCTTCGTGCGACAGGGGGTCCTCTTCGCCGCACACATAAAAGCGGTGTTCCGCCTCCTGAAAATAGGGAAGGAACGCATCGTAGCGTTCCGGCCAGCCCCCGGTCGGGTGGGACCGCTCGGCGCTATCGTCAATGTCGTGGCGCTCCGGCCTTTCCAGCGTTCCGGCGTAAAAGGCAGACGATCCGCCTACGCCTGCGCCGATGGGAGCAAAATAGACAGAGCTTTTTCCGTCGATGGTGGCATGCATCTGGCGCGGGTCGTATCCCCGGATGCGCCGCGCGGCGGGATCGAAAACATCGTAGCGGAGACTGTGTTGCTCAGCACGCGGACCATACGGCCCGTTTTCGACGAAGAGCACAGCCAGACCCCGCTCGGCAAGCCGCCGCCCAATCGTACCGCCGCCCATGCCGGCGCCGATCACGATCACGTCCCACTCCTTGTTGATGAGATCGGCGGTCAATGCGTCGCCTCGCTCTTCAAGATCGGTGTCTGGCCGAAATCAACGAGCGGGTCGAATATGTGCCGTACACTGAGCGCCGTCTGGTTGGTGATATGATTATTGTCGAAATAGAGCGCGCGTCCGTTACGCATCGCATTACAGCTCTTAGCCTCGCAGAATTCCGGCCAGGATTGTATCCAGCGTATCTTGTGCTCAGCCGCAAGCTCGCGGAACACGCGCTCGGAAGGCGCGGCCCGGGCAATGACATCCTTTTTTGCAACGGTGAACATGGTCACTTGCGCTTCTTCCGGCGTTATCCTGTGATGTGCGAGGCGGCGGGCTGCCGTGCGCGAGTCATACTCAGGGATTTCGGGCACCTGACGCAGCACCAGAATCTCATCTATACTCTGCGAAAGTTCATTGATTGTTGCACGGACCGCTTCATTGAACAGCGCGTGCTGGTTCGTTTCATTCCGGAGCGCCTTACCGGACGGTCTCAAAGAGATCGTGTTGTAACTGTCCCTCCCCACCCCGTGTCCTTCCGCGTAATAGCTCCACCGCCCGATCAGCAGCAGCTTTTTAACGCCATTCAGCTGGGGAATGGCCTTGTGGATGCGTTCATTCGCGGTTGTGCAATCTGCATCCTGCTGCCTTGTCGCGGCGCTTTCGCGCTTCTCGATGTTGAAAAGCGGCGGGCATCCCGCGTGCCAGATCAACAATCCTGGCTCTCCGCTTTCTTTGGCGAGTGCGGCTAGGCCTTCCTTGAAGGCGCGGACATGAGAGTCTCCCCACACCAGAAATTTCGGTTGCCCTTCAGGTCCAAGCGGGCATACTTCCACGCCTTCGAACGGCCCGGTATCGGGCACGTAACAGCGGCTGAAATCCTGCAGGAAGTCGGATGACGCCTGAATATGCGCACGGATTGCGGGTGGGAAACGATCCGGCAGACCGTCGCGCAGATAGACCGCGCTTCCCACGGACAAGAGCATGACTGATGCCGCAGCAGCGCTAGCGAACAAGGGGATCGGACGGAGCTTCAGGCCGTAGCGGAAAGGCTGCTCGATAAAACGCCATGACAGCGAGGCCAGCGCGAGGCACAGCGCGAGCAGCGCCACCGTCTGGGCGAAGGTGAAGGCGGCCTCGCTGTAATAGCGGGATAATGTGAGGACAGGCCAATGCCACAGATAGAGCGAATAGGAAATGAGCCCGACGAAAACGACCGGCGGAAAGGAAAACGCGCGGTTAACAGGATTGCGGTGCTGGCCGTTGAAGATCAGCATCGCCGTTCCGAGCACGGGAAAGATCGCCTGCACGCCCGGAAAGCTCTTTCCCGGTTCGATCAGCATGACGGAGGCGATGAGCATCGCCAGCCCCGCCCAGGAAATCCACGCCGCGTGCCGCCAGTTTTCCTTCCGATGATAGACGGAGATCGCCAGCAGGACGCCTGTCAGAAGTTCCCACGCGCGGAACGGAAACAAATAGAAGGCAGCCGTATGGGACGTGACCGTCACCGCAATGCACGACAGCAGCGACAATGAGAAAATGGCGGCAAGCACCCTGATCAACCATGTGGGGCTGCGAACGAACAGGATCATCGTCAGGGGAAGAAAGATGTAAAACTGTTCCTCTACGGATAATGACCAAGTGTGGAGGAAAAGCTTGTCCTCAGCGATCGTGTCGAAATAGCCTGCCTTCATAAAGAAGTAGACATTCGACAGATAAACCGTCGAGGAAATGAGTTCCTTGCCGAATTCCCTGAACTCGAAAGGCAGGAGTACGAAATATGACACCGTGAAAGTAACGATGGCGACGGCAACGAAAGCTGGCGCCAGCCGCTTGATCCGCCTGTAATAGAACGATTTGAGCGATATCGAGCCGGTCCTGTTCAGCTCGCGCCAGAGGATGTCGCCAATCAGAAAGCCGGAGATGACGAAAAAAACGTCCACACCGACAAAGCCGCCGCCAAATCCGGGCACGGAGAAATGAAACAGAACGACAGACAGAACCGCGAATGCGCGCAGGCCATCGATTTCCGGACGATGAGAGGCACCCTGTACGGACATCGGTTCAGAGTCCGCCTGCCAAAACGCTGTAAACTGGTGCGGGCAGCATTGTCAGCTTTCTAAAATTAACCAACGAAATCAGCGGCATGAAGCCTAAAGTTGCCGAATGTCCGGCTTACTTTTCGAGATCGTATTGAATGTGTCAACGAAAGCTGATGTTTAAGATTAAGTAACAAAATTTAACCGATCGAGATAACAAGCAAATTTGTGCCGCGATTGCCCGCAGACAGCTAGAGCAGTTTCCGTTCTTATTGAATCGGAAGGGGATTCCCAAATCAGTTGAAT
>CAYOUP010000238.1:0-5735 GCA_964407125.1 uncultured Hyphomicrobiaceae bacterium
AGCGAATTGAGCTGGCCGGGCAGCGCGTTGGCCCATTCCGAGATCGTGCCGGCACCAAGGCCGATCACCAGATCGCCGGGTTTGGCCAGCGACGCGATCAGATGTGCCAGCTCCTCGCCGCCTTCCGTCGCCACCACATGACGGTGACCGGTCTTGCGCACGCCCTCGATCAGGCTGTCGCGGTCGATGCCGTTCGGCTCTTCGCCGGCGGAATAGACCGGGGTCACGACGAGCGTGTCGGAATCGGCAAAGCAGGTGCAGAAATCGTTGAACAGTTCCTTCAGGCGCGAATAGCGGTGCGGCTGCACAATCGCGATGATGCGGCCGTCTGTAGCGCCGCGCGCGGCTTTCAGAACGGAGGAAATCTCGGTCGGATGATGGGCGTAATCATCATAGACGGTGACGCCGTTCCATTCGCCGGTCTGGGTGAAACGCCGCTTGACGCCGCTGAAGCTGGCAAGCGCGTCCCTGATATCGCCGTCGGAAATACCGGCTTCCGCCGCCACAGCCGTGGCCGCCATCGCGTTCAGCGCATTGTAACGGCCGGGGGCGGAAAGCGTCAGATCGTCGAGATGACGTTCACCGCCCCTGATGGCAGAGTTCAAAACCGCGCTCAGATGAACCGATGCGCCGTTGCCGGCGATCTTCGTCAGCCGGACATCGGCATCGCCCGCCTCACCATAGCGGATCAGGCGATTGCCTTCCTTCAGGGGAATGCGCGATGCAAACTTGCGGACCACCGGATGATCGATTCCCACGACGATCACACCACCGGGCTCAATGCCCTCAAAAAACCGCGTATAAGCGTCATGCATGGCCTCGACGGTGCCGTAATAATCAAGATGTTCCGGGTCGATATTCGTGACGACGCCAATATTTGTCGGCAGCTTGACGAAAGTCTCGTCGGACTCGTCCGCCTCGACGATGAACCATTCGCCGCGGCCGATCCGGGCATTCGTGCCCCAGTCATTGATGATGCCACCCGTGATCACCGTGGGATCGAGACCGGCCTGCTCGAAAATCCAGGCGATCATGGAGGTGGTGGTCGTCTTGCCATGCGTGCCGGTGACGCTGATGGTCTTGTAGTCTTCCATCAGGCGGGCCAGCATCTGTGCACGGCTCCACACCGTCAGGCCAGCCGCTTTAGCGGCTTCGAATTCGGGATTGCCGGGTTTGACGGCCGAGGACAGGACAACCGTCTTCGCGCCTTCGATATTCTCGGCCTGCTGACCGATCTGGACCGGAATGCCCTTCGAGGCGAGACGGCGCGTATTGATGCCGTCCTTCAGGTCGCTGCCGCCGACCTTAACGCCGCGATGATGCAGCACCTCGGCAATGGCGCTCATTCCAATACCGCCGATCCCCACAATATGTATCGGCTCCAAATCCCTCAGATCTTTCATCCTGCATGCCCCTCAGCTTCGGCCTGCACCGCAAATGTCTCGGGTGCTTCCGCAAGCGTCACTACCAGATCGGCCAGTCGCGCGACGGCGTCATATTGCGCGAGCGATTTGGAGCGTGAAGCTGCTCGGGCGAGGGTCGCCGGTTCCTCAAAGAGCCGCCGCAATGTGCCGGCAAGGCGTTCCGGTGTAATGATATTCTGTTCAAAACACCAGCCTGCGCCAGCTTTCTCGAATCGCGTCGCATTCTCGAATTGATCATTATCTACCGAATGCGGCAAGGGTACGAGCACCGCAGGACGGCCCAAAGCTGCTAATTCTGCAACAGTTGTTGCACCAGAACGGCAGATTGCCAGATGCGCGCCGCCCATACGGTAGGGCAGATCGTCGAAAAAGGTCGACAGCTCGGCGGCGACGCCCGCAACTTCATAGGCGTCGAAGACGCGGTCGATGTCTTCCTCGCGGCATTGCTGGACCACCATGAGGCGGTCGCGAAGCTCCTGCGGCAGAAGTTGCAGGGTCACCGGGAGGATGTCGGAAAAGAATTTTGCGCCCTGACTGCCGCCAAAGCACAGCAGATTGAGAGGCTGACCCGATTGTGCGGGCTGATAGCCACCGCCGCGAAGCTCAAGAACGGCATCGCGCAGCGGCGTGCCCGTGATGTAGCTTTTTTCCATAACTTTGGGTTCGAGGAACTTTGTATCCTCAAAGCTGAGCGCCACGGCCTTGACCATCGGGGAAAGAAAGCGGTTTGCCCGGCCCATCACGGAATTCTGTTCGTGAACCATGCTCGGAATGCCGCGTGCGAGAGCGGCGAGCATGGGCGGGATCGTCGGATAGCCACCAAAACCGACGATCGCCTTGGGCTTCGTTTCAGCCATGATGTCATAGGCCATTTTGAAGCCGTTGGAGTTGGTCGCGACCATCTTGATGGCTTCAATGGGAGATTTGCCGCGGAATGTCGCCGAAGGAACGCGGTGAATGCTGCGGCCTGGAAAATCCGTGCCAAGATAGGTGGCGCGCTGATCGGTGATCAGGTCCACCTCATAGCCACGGCGTATGAGTTCGCCGGCAAGTGCGTGCGCCGGGAAAAGATGGCCGCCTGTGCCGCCCGCGGTCAAGGCGATAGACGAAGCTGTCAAGTTCAAATCCCCCTTGAGGACATTCGGCCAGCCACAGCTGAGGACTGCGGCCGGTATACAGGGACCGGTTCGGCCCGGCGTCTGGCAAGTCCAAGCGCCAGCCCTATCGTTAATGCCATGGAGGCCAGCGAAGATCCGCCATAGGATAAAAATGGCAGCGTCATGCCCTTCGCTGGCACCATATCGACGTTAACTGCCATATTAATGAGCGTTTGAAAACCAAACAGCATAATGAGCCCGGAAAGAGCGAAACGAATGAACGGATCGTGTGACCGGGCCGCTGCGCGGAATCCGCGCCAAACGATAAAAGCATACAAACATACAAGAAAAAGACAAAAAATCAGCCCGAATTCTTCAGCTATCACCGCAAAGATGTAATCTGTATATGCATCGGCCAGTTTCGGCGTGATGATGCCTTCGCCCGGGCCGCGCCCGAACCATCCGCCTTCCCGGAAAGCGGCGATGGCCGTATCGGTCTGGTGGGTATCGCCGCCCTCAAACAGAAAACGGTCCACGCGGCTCTGGACGTGGGCGATCGTGAAATAGGCCGAAACGAACGCTGCGGCGCTGGCCAGCCCGGCAAATGCGATCCAGACAAGCGAATAGCCTGCCATAAAAAAAAGCCCGCTCCATGTGAGAACGGCAAGCCCCGCCTGCCCGATATCCGGCTGCAGGACCAGCAGGCCCACAAAGGCAAGCAGCAGACAGAGCGCGATCGGCAATGCGGGCATGTCGGGCCGTTTTACCGCTTCGGCCAGAAGCCAGGCGGAGAGGATGACGAAGCCGGGCTTGGTGAGTTCGGAGGGCTGGATGGAAAATCCGCCCGCAAAAATCAGCCAGCGCACAGCGCCGTTCTTCTCGATCCCCTGAAGCAGCGCCAGCAGAATGAGGATCAGTCCGCCCAGAAAGAGCAAAAGTCCCGCACGCCGGATCATATGCGGCGGCAGCATGGACGCGCCGATCATCAGCACAAGCGCGGGACCGAGAAACATCAGGTGACGCTTGAGAAAATAGAACGGCTCGACGCCGAAGCGATGGGCTGCCGAGGGGCTCGCCGCGAGAATGACGACCACGCCGATCATGATCAGCATGAGCAGCGCGCCGAGCATGGCGCGATCGACGGAAAACCACCATTCGGCGGTGACGCTGCGGTCGGTTCGCGTCAGCTTCATGCCGCTTCGTGTCCTGATCCTTCGCGGGCAGCCAGCGCTTCCACGCGGGAGCGGAACGCATCGCCGCGTATCTCGAAATTGGGGAATTGGTCGAAGGATGCACAAGCAGGCGAGAGGAGGACAACAGGTTCTGGCGCATCCGATGCGGCGGCGTCCGACGCGGCCTCGTTGATGGCGGCTTCGAGCGTGCCGCTGATCCGGTGCGGCAGTGTTTCGCCGACTGCGCGCGCGAAATCCTCCGCCGCCTGCCCGATGAAATAGGCGCGCCTGATTTTCGGGAAATAGGGCTCCAGCCCTGAAAGCCCGCCCTCCTTGGCGATGCCGCCCGCAATCCAGTAAATATCGTCGAAGCTGGCGAGCGCTTTCTCCGCCGCATCGGCATTCGTCGCCTTGGAATCGTTGACGAACAGCACACGGCCGATTTTCGCGACCTGCTCCATACGGTGGGCAAGACCTGGAAAGCTTCTGAGACCGGCGGCAATTTCCTCGCGGGAGAGCCCAATGGCGCGGCATAGAGCAAAGGCGGCGGCGGCGTTCTGCGCATTATGGACGCCGCGCAGCGAGCCGATACCATCGAGGCTGACAGGCGGTTGCTCCTCGCCATTTTCGATTTCGATGAGCGCGCCATCGCGAAGGAAAATGCCGTTTTCCACCGCATGACGAACCGAAATGCGGCGGACTTTCATCCCCGCCTCAACGCGATCGGCAATCGCGGCGCTCAATTGATCGTCAACGCCGATCACCGCCACGCCCTGCGGCCCGAGCCCGTCGAAGATCCGCGCCTTGACGGCGGCATAATGCTCAAGCGTGCCGTGCCGGTCGATGTGGTCCGGCGTGATATTCAAGAGGCAGGCGGCGTCGGCATAAAGTTCGGGCGTCAGATCGATCTGATAGGAAGAATATTCCAGAACATAGGTCAGATCATCGGCGAGCGGCTCAAGCGCGAGAACGGCGGTGCCGATATTACCGCCCATCGCCACGCGCCTGCCGGATGCGCCAACCAGGTGAGCGGTGAGCGCCGTCGTCGTCGATTTGCCGTTGGTGCCGGTGATGGCGATGATTTTTGCGCGGCTGCCCTCGGCACGATGCTGGCGGCAGAAAAGCTCCGTGTCGCCAATAGTCTCGACGCCAGCCGCCTTGGCCTTATCGACCGTCCAATGCGGTTTGGGATGGGTCAGCGGCACGCCGGGCGCGAGCACGAGCGCGGCGAATTCGCTCCAGTCGGCGGTGCCCAGATCGACAAGTGCAAAGCCGCGCTCCCCCGCTGCCGCGCGCCCCTTTTCGCCGTCATCCCAGAGCACCGGCTCCGCGCCACCTGCCTTCAACGCCTCGGCAGTTGCCAGCCCGGACCGGCCAAGACCGAATATGGCAACTTTCCTGCCGTTAAATATCGTAATGGGGATCATGCCAATGATTGCTTCGATTGGAACGCAAGTATCTTTAACTCGGCGCACAGCGTGGCGAAGAGTTCAACAACATCGACATCTTCGCCATCCTCAATACGCTTCGATATCATTGTTAGCGGAAAGATTCTGATCGTTGTGTCAGGAATGATGAGAGCAGGATCTCTGCCGTTTTCATTTTCAAACATGCACCATTCAAGTTTCAACTCCTGAGCTATGGCATCGCCCAGGACAACACCCAGAGCCTGAAGCTCAACGGTTTCATCCGGCCTGATGGATTTGCTCTGTATGATGGAGTCCAGAAGATGCAGCTTGCCTTCCGCGCTCGTCAGTTTTTCCCGATCCTCGCTTTGGCTGAGCACCCAATCTCGTTTCGCGGCCAGATCGAGTTCGTCTTCCGGCTGCAAATCAGAAATGTGAGTGCTTTGGGCCATTGAGACTGCTCCCCGTGGTTTAGCGCAGCTTCAGCGTCGACAGGCCGATCAGCGCGAGCACGAATGCGATGATCCAGAAACGGACGACCACTGTAGCCTCGTTCCAGCCCTTTTGCTCGAAATGGTGATGCAGCGGGGCCATGCGGAAAACGCGCTTGCCGGTCAGCTTGAATGAGACCACCTG
>CAYOUP010000239.1:0-5696 GCA_964407125.1 uncultured Hyphomicrobiaceae bacterium
CCAAGGTTGGGGTCGTGAGTTCGAATCTCATCGCCCGCTCCATTTTTCTCAAGAAAATCAGCGTTTTACAGATGGCCGCCGCAAGGCGGCTTTTTTGCTTGAAATCGGTGTCGCCACGCGGACGGAATAGGTACTGAGGGTAATTTGTTTTCCACGGCCCGCATTCGCGCTCCCCATAACACAGAAAAGAGCGAGCGGTGGAAGGCAACGGATGCAGGTTTATGAGATAACCTAACTTTCCAAAGCTCTTCACCCTGCCGAAATCCAGCTACTTAACGGTCAACTAACCAAATCTGTTCCTGCCTATTATCGGAAAGATCTACGCAAATGGCCGGAAACCGGCTTCATATACCGGCCTTGACGGCAAGGCGCATGAGTTCGGCAAAATTCTTGACTTCGAGGCGGCGCATCAGTCGTTGCCTGTGGACTTCGACGGTGTTTTCAGCGATGCCGAGCTTGTATGCGACGACTTTATTCGGATGGCCCTGAACCAACAGCTCCAGCACCTGTCCTTCCCGCTTCGTGACCTTGTTCAGCAATTGCTCCCGCGTCAGATCATCAGGCGAGCGGACTCCTCTCAGATCATATGCCCTGTCAATCGCATCTAACAGGCTGTCCGGCGACACAGGCTTTTCGAGAAAGTCGACGGCGCCGCGCTTCATCGCTTCGACGGCAATCGGCAATGTCGACTTGCCTGACAGCATTATGACAGGGCAATCTTGACGCCGCTTCAATATGTCTTCAAGCACAGCCAATCCGTCCAGAACAGGCATCCAGACATCCAGGAGAACGCAGGCGTTCTCCAACTGCGTATCTGCATCTATGAAACGTTGGCCGCTTTCGAAGATATGCGTCCTGAAAGGCGCGCCCCTTAGACATTCGATTGTTTGCCGGCGATCATTCTCATCATCGTCGACGATATAGAGCGCACGCAGTTCTTCTGAAAGCATCGTATGCGGGTCTTCGGAAAACGGTATTTTTTCTGTCTGCTGCATATTCCGCCGGTTCTTCAGATTGAATTGGCTGACAAAGCGGCGTGTTTCGGCCAGCATATCAGAAAACGCGTACCGCGGACTTTCAAGGGATCCGATTCGATCTGTAGAGTGCCTCCGATGCCACTTAATGCACGGACAACAATCGGCAGCCCTCGACCGCTCTCACCATTAAAGGCCGCACCGTCCAAGCGCCCTTCGAGCAGCGTCTGCTGCTGACTGGCGGAAATACCGGGCCCGTCATCGTCAAGAGAAATGAGCCAGGACTCGCCTAAATCCTGCACGGCGATTTTCAGGTGGCCGTTTCCCCGGTCGTGATGCTTGATGGAATTTTCGACAAGATTTCGCAATACAAGGTCAAGCATTCCCGGATTGACCGTGAGCGCGTCGGCTTCGAGCGACAAGGTCACGTCGAATGCGTTTCCGCCCGGCAGCGTCCTGATGATTTCCCGGACAAGCTGTTCAATATGTACGGATTTTGTGACCGGTTCGAAGCAGAGGACCTGCATGTAGTCGTCCATGCCTGCGAGAATATTTTGCATCCGGTCGATATGCGCCCTGATATCGGAACCGATCGCTTCCCTCGCTTGACTTTGGGGCTTGCCGCCCTCGTCGAGAATTGCGTTAAGAGACCTTATGGGGCCGCTCAGATCATGCGCAATGATCGATGCAAAATGGGCGAGTTGCCGGTTGGCCGCTCGCAGCTGTTCGTTCGCAAGTTTGAGCTCGTGGTTCTGGCGCGCCAGCTCGCTCACATCCTCGACTGTCGTGAGCACCCCGCCTGTATCGTCTTCCGGATGTCTCCACAGTCTATGCGTCCAACGATGCCCTGGTACGCCCGCATCCCCCCGGTCCAGCACATCAATATGAGGTGCTGTCGTCAGCCCGGCCATGGTTTTCTCGAAACGCAGCTGCTGAGCATCGGGAATGTCCGGACAGGCCTCAAGAAGCCGTTGTCCGTGTGGGGGCTCGCACTCGATCCGAAAGTCACGGGCCCAGTGCCGCGTGACGAAGAGAAAGCGCTTGCTTTTGTCGAAAATCGCGGTCGAAACGGGCAGATGCTCCATGATGATATCCAGAAGCATTTGCTTGCGGGCGAGTGTTTCTCGCGTTGTCTGGAAATTCTCCTCCGCAAGCCGCCTGGCGCGGATCTGTTTCAAGAGCTCAAGCTCGACTTCGGACTCGGCGACGAGCCGGTGAATCACGACGTGGTAGCTCGCCGCCTTGTCGTCCCAGTAGATCTCGACGGATATCTTGTCCGCCCGATCCCCGATGCCGGGAATGCCGACACGCGGGAGTGTGATGCAATGACCATGCTCGTCCTGGAGATCGAGCAGTTCCTTCTCAAGCCCGAAGAAAAGATCCGTGTGCTGGCAAACATTGACACCGGGCGGTATCCAGCTCGCCAGCACACCATAACGCCATAGCGAGCGGTAGTTGTCGTCGAGTTCCGCATAGCCGAAATTGCCACGGTCGCAGAGAAATTCGACGGTACGGATCAGGAGTGCCGTGCCGGCCAGGCTAGAGTTCGCGTTCACAAGCCATTCCCGCCAGTGACTCAAAGGAATGCCGCACATTCGTGCCGGTTTTCGCACTTGTCTTCAGAATAGGTAGCCCCAGAACCTTGAGCGGTGCGACCAGTTTGGACCGGTCATCGTCGCTGACCAGATCGATCTTGTTGGCAACCAGTATGACGGGCCGGCCGGGAAACTCCTCCTGGAACGTCTGCGCAAGCGTGATTACGGATGCCAGCGTCGCCTTACGTGAGCAATCACCGATAACAAGAGCCGCAGTCGCTCCTTTTATGTAAATCTGCTTGAAGATGCTCTCGCCGAAATCGCCGTCGATATCCCAGATCAATTCACGGGCCGGGACGGGACCACCGGAGGTTTGGAGGGTAAAATCGTGGGTTTAGACATCGACGCCGATCGTAGCCTTGTAGTCATGCTCGAAGCAGTTGAAGACGAGCCGCCGCACGAGTGAGGTCTTGCCGACGCCGATATCGCCCAGCAGCATGACCTTATAAACCTTTTGCATTGTCGCTTAACGGCTCTCCTTTCGGCACGGTTGGCTCACCAATATAAGAGATCTCGAATTCGACACGGCGATTGCTGCTGAACGGCCCCTTGTCATAGCTGAGTAATGTGCCCCTGGGCCGCCCCAGCACTTTCAGCCTGTCCCTCGAAACGCCCAGCCTTTCCAGCTCAACCGCCACCTTTTCCGCACGCATCGTGGCCAGAGCATCATTGCCATCTGCTGTGCCGGTCGGATCCGTGTACCCTATGACACGCACTCTTGAATCCGAGAGCGTCAGGAGATCGCGCAATTCCGTCAGCGTGCTGATGGTCAGATCCATGTTGCGGAAGGCCACTTCATCTGCAAAGAAGATCGCATGTGTCGCAACCCACTGGCTAAGTTTCAGCAGCGGGTCTTGCGTAATGCGATACAGCTCGGCAAGACCTGCCTTCAGCGCAGCGGATTTCCGGTCGACTTCCTGCTGCAACCCGGCAATGCGTTCGCGCAAGGCGGTGCGTTCGGCGGCGTTCTTACGGGCTGCCTCTGCCTCCATCTGTGCAATCTGCCTGTTCAGCTCGGCAACCGCGCTTGAGACTTTCCGAAGCTCTTGTTCAGGCGGAACGATAATGAGCTGTGGCTCCAGCCTTACCGGATCAAGTCTTGCCGACGCTTCCCTGATCAGGAGATCCCGGTCGGTTGCGCTCGGAACAAGCCCTGCCACGGAGACCGCGTTGCGGGCCCTCATAACGTCGATTTTCAACGGGAAAGCCTGCAAGGCGGGATGACGGTCGATGACCTCGCTGACCTGGCTATGAAGCCGCTCGACGACGGCAAGTTCGCGAAAATGCTGATAAAGGATCAATCCGCCGAGCAAAAAGAAGCCAAGAAAAACGGATAATGCAAGAATCGGCGGTTGTTTCTGCCTGGCCAGGAAGCCGGTTATCCTGTCGGCCAGATCGGCAAGGATTTCGCGGTGCTGCTGCGCCGCATCCTTCCGGCTGGGTGTCAGGGTTACCATGGTGTCAGACAGTGCTGCGTCGATAAAGCGCCGGACTTTTCTCGTTCCCTTGCCGACGGACTTGATCGCGACGAGATACCCTGCCGAGGCACGAATAAAGACGCGCGCTTCGCCGAGATCGAGCGCCTGCAATTCGCTTTCCTTCTCCGACAACGCTTCGGCTGCGAAATTGGTGATCGCCGTGAGCATGCCCCCGACAAGATGATCGTCCTTATGCGGCGGCGGCGCATTGGGGTCGGCACTCCAGACATCGAGAAGCATGCCTGAGCCGCGTTCGATCAGATAGATACTCGCAACGCGCAGTTGCTGGCCTTCCCTGATGAGAAGTGTCCGGTATGGTGTCCGTGTGATGAGGCTTTTGATGCGCAAGCGTATGAAACGGGCGCTGAGACCGCCTTCGATGGTTCTATTGGTCTGTTCAACGAAATCGCGGATCGCGCTTGCGACATAGGCCCGGATCAGCCGGCCCATGATCGGATACATCGCATCGACGACTTCGTCGCTTGCATTGCGGATTTCGCGCCGAATGGCAGCAACGATTACCGGAGCGATCGCCGATGCCAGCTCGCGATGATTTTTGACATCGGCTTCGCGCAGCGAATTGGCAAGGATATTGGCCACGCTATGCTGCAACGCCTCGTCATTGCCGACGCGAAGATGATGATTGCGGACAGCCTCTTCGATATCGGAGAGAACCCGCTGCTCATCCCCCAGAAGAATCCGCTTCAACCGGGTAAAATCACCGGCATTATGGCCCATGCTATTCATGGTCGGAATCGTTGGCCGGCATCTCTCCGGCAAGGGCGGAAATCTGATTGCCGAGCCCTGCTATCGCATCGCCCATTGCACGGATCAGCTTGGCCTGTGAAGCCGAATTCTCCTCTGCCATGGCTCTCATCTGCCGCTCTATTGACTGACGCAGTTCTTTCAGCTGCGCTTCGAGAGCGGCGATGCGCCGTTCGTTTTCCTGCTGAATATCACCGAAGAGAAGATTGCGGACCTGTTCGATTTCTTCCCGATCGTGGCTCCGCTCAATCGTCGAAACTTGATTTAACATTTGTACGCTCACTCAAACTATGTGCGTCATAATTTCAACAAAAGCTGAGCAGGATTAGGCCACAATTAAAATCAGTAATTTTACTTAAATTCCATTTCGTAGGGCCTAACAAATATTGTGTTGCAAATAAGCATTGAACCATTTTCGCGATCGCGTTGCACGCAATGGTGGTGGTTGTTCTCTTTTTACTATCAGTATTTTATACGTCTCAGCTAATAGGAATCCTGAATTTCGCCAACGGATGATCGCCCCTATAAATGAGGAAAATTAATTCAAGCCAAGGAGTGATGTCATCATGAATCTTACTGTTCATCATAATAGCGAAAAACATACGGAACGGTGCAAAGCGATAGCAACAGCAAGGATGATCTATTATACTGCAAATGATGCTTCAGAACTCGGATTGAGAGAATGCTCGCAATTATTATATTTTGTTGCCGATCTCATAAAGATAAAATTCAAAATAGACGACAAGGAAGCGCTCTTCAGTTCTGAAGATAAAAATATACATTGCAATTCAGAAGAATTGCATAAAAAACAGCAAAACATATAGTATTTTTAATGTGCTCTCATAGGTATTGGCCAATAATACTAAATTTTTTGAAAAGCCAAG
>CAYOUP010000240.1:0-5694 GCA_964407125.1 uncultured Hyphomicrobiaceae bacterium
GGGTAATCGCGCAGCTTGTTCGCGCGCACCCAGGCGAGCGCCTGCCCTTCCTGGGGGGCGACCTCACCTTCCCAGCGGCGGCAGACGAATAGCGGCATCAGCAGGTGAAAGTTCTCATAGCTGTGGCTGGCGAAAGTCAGCGGCGCGAGGCAGGGCTGGCGCAATTCTATGCCAAGCTCTTCGCGGATTTCGCGGATCAGCGCGGCTTCCGGCGTCTCGCCCACCTCGACCTTGCCGCCGGGAAACTCCCAGAGCCCGGCCATTGACTTGCCTTCCGGGCGCTGGGTCAGCAGAACGCGCCCATCCTCGTCGATGAGCGCGAGAGCGGCCACAAGGACGATTTTGACCGGGCCTTCGCTCACGTCAACTCCGGTAGCTGCCATTGATGTCGATATAGCCGTGGGTGAGGTCGCAGCCCCACACTGTTGCGCGGCCCGAGCCGTGCGTGCCGACATTGGCGCGGATCACGATTTCGTCCGACTTCATGTAGGCGCTGGCCGCTGCTTCGCTATAGTCCGGCGCGCGCATCCCTTCTTTTGCAAGCAAAAGATCGCCAAACCAGATGGACAGCCGGTCGCGATTGGCGGCCTCACCCGATTTGCCGACCGCCATGACGACACGGCCCCAATTGGCGTCCCCGCCAGCGACCGCCGTCTTGACCAATGGCGAATTGGCGATTGCCAGCGCAATCCGCTTGGCGGCGACATCGTCCTCAGCCCCATCGACATGCACGGTTATCAGCTTGGTAATACCCTCGCCGTCCTTGATGATCTGCAAGGCGAGATCATGCATAAGCTCGTGCAGCGCCCTGGAAAAATCCTCCAGCCGCTCATCCTCGGCTTTTTCGATCCAGCCATCCGGCATCGCAGTTCCGGCAGCGAAAACAAGCAACGTGTCACTTGTCGAGGTATCACCATCGACAGTGATCGAATTGAACGTCTTATCGACATGACCACTGACAAAGGTTTGCAAGGCCGGTGCAGCAATGGCGGCATCGGTGAAGATGAAGGCAAGCATCGTCGCCATATCCGGTGCGATCATGCCGGAGCCCTTGGCGATCCCGTTCAGCGTGACCTGCACCCCGCCGATCGATGCCTTGCGCGTGGCGAGCTTCGGATAGGTGTCGGTGGTCATGATGGTGGTGGCGGCGTCGGCAAATCTATCTTCCATTGCCTCGCTTTCGAGTACACTCATCACCGCATCGAATTTGCCCTCAGGGATTGGCTCGCCAATCACGCCAGTTGAAGCGAGAAACACTTCCTCTCGCGCGCATCCAGCCGCATCGGCCGCAAGTCGGGCGGTCTTCTCAACGATCTGCTCGCCCCGCATGCCGGTAAAGGCGTTGGCATTGCCAGAATTGACGACCAGCGCCCTGGCCTTGCCATGCGCAAGCTGCTTTCTGCACCAGTCTACCGGCGCCGAGGCCGTCTTCGACCGCGTCAGGACGCCCGCCACCTGCGTCCCCTCGGGGAAAACGGCCAGCAAGACATCCTTCCGGCCCTGATAACGGATGCCTGCCTCGATCGCAGCCAGCCTTATTCCCTGCAAGGGCGGCAATATTGCTGGCTGCTTCGGTGCGAATGGCGACGGCTTCAAAATTCGGCTTCCCCTGACAGGCGCTAATCTTTTTTCTTTTCAGCGGCGCCCTCTGGCTGACTCTCACTGGCCGCACTGTCTCCGTTCTCGGCCGCGACTTCCTCGGGTGTTTTCAGCGAAGCATCGACCAGTTCGATCTTTGCATCCGCGCGAAGCCCTTGCACGAGAGCCTGAAGCTTGGACTGGATCAGCGATGAGGTGATCTGGTCCTTCACCTGCTCAAATGCCGGGGGTTCGCGGTCACGCTTGTCTTCGACCTTGATGATATGCCAGCCGAAATCGCTTTTCACAGGCTCGGACAAGACCCCGGTCGCAAGTGAGAAGGCCGCATCCTCGAAAGGCTTGACCATCTGGCCGCGCGTGAAATAGCCGAGATCGCCGCCATCCTGGCCGCCCCGGTCCTTGGAATATTTCTGCGCCAGTTCCGCGAAGTCACCGCCAGCTTCCAGTTCTTTGCGAATATTCTTGGCTTCGTCTTCCGTCTCGACGAGAATATGGCGCGCGCGGACTTCCTGCTGGTTGGGCAGGTTCTTGACACGTTCGTCATAAAGCGCCTTGGCCTCCGAGTCAGGCACGGCGTCGCGGACCTGTTTCTCGAAATACGCATCTCGAACAGCGCGAAGACGGTAATATTTCACGCGCGCCTCGAAATCCTCGCCCTTGGCCAGGCCGGATTTCTCGGCGGCTTCCGCCATGAGATGCGCCTCGATGAGATATTCGACCAGCAGACGGCGGCGGCGGTCATCCGGCACGCCAGCAAGTTCGGAGCCGATTTCCGCGTCGGCAAATTCAATCTCGGCTTCGGTGATGTCCTGGCCGTTGACCTTGGCGACGACCGTACCGGGCGCCGCCTGGGCCGTCAGGCTGTAAAGGGATGCTGCGGCAAAGAGCGCAATCAGAGCTGACAGTTTCACGTTATCTACCTCATATACGTCTCGGTTCAATCTCGTCATGTTGAACGCAAATTGACCGGCACTGGGATCTGCGCTCATTTCTTTTGATTTAGCTACTGTTTAGCGTCCGTTGCGCTGTTTCGCAAAGACTCCTTACCTCCCGTTACGAAGATTTCACTTTCAGCCATGGAAATGAAGGCGTGCGTTGACAAGGATTGCCGCCACTCTTATCTCTGCAAGTACAATTTTGGCGGACTTTTTCAGCGAAAAGCCTTCTCACTCTGCCAAATCCTCCCGAGGCATCGCGGTCTCAAGGATCAGAGAAGTCTGTTTTAGCGCCGTAATCTGTGCCGCCTTATGGGTATTTTTCTTCTGTCTGCAAGGAAATGCGGACTTTTCGAGGCATAGCAATGGTAGATATCGCGGCGCTGGCGAGCAAATTCTTCGGATCGTCTAATGAGCGCAAGCTGAAGGCGTATGACGGGCGTGTTGAACAGATTAACGCGCTGGAGGACGAATTCAAGGCCTTGAGCGACGAGGATCTCAAGGCCAAGACGCAGGAGTTCCGCAAGCGTCTGAAAGACGGCGCAACGCTTGACGATCTGCTTCCTGAAGCCTTTGCCGCCGTCCGCGAGGCCGCCAAGCGCACGCTCGGACAACGCCATTACGATGTGCAGCTTATCGGGGGGATGGTGCTGCATGAGGGCAAGATCTCCGAGATGAAGACGGGTGAAGGCAAGACCCTTGTCGCCACGCTTCCCGTCTATCTCAATGCGCTGACCGGACGCGGCGTGCATGTCGTGACCGTCAACGACTACCTCGCCCGCCGTGACGCGGAGTGGATGGGGCAAATCTACAATTTCCTCGGCATGAGCTTCGGCGTGATCCTCCACGATATGTCCGACGAGGAACGGCGTGCCGCCTATGGCTGCGATATTGCTTACGGCACAAACAATGAACTCGGCTTCGACTATCTTCGCGATAATATGAAGCATTCGACGTCCGAGATGGTGCAATTCGGCGGACGCCCGCGCGAGTTGGCGGGCCACGCCTATGCCATCGTTGACGAGGTCGATTCCATTCTCATCGACGAGGCGCGCACCCCGCTGATCATTTCGGGCCCTGTCGAGGATCGCAGCGATCTTTATATCGCTGTCGACAAGGTCATTCCTCAGCTTGGTGAGGAATGTTTCGAACTCGACGAGAAAATGCGCACCGTGTCTCTCACGGAAGAGGGCAATGAACGCACGGAACAGATCATGCGCGAAATGGGCATCCTGAAAGAGGAAGCCTCGCTCTACGACATCGAAAACATCACGCTGGTTCATCATATCAACGCTGCGCTGCGCGGGCATAAGCTGCATTTGCGCGACCGCGACTATATCGTGCGCAACGACAAGGTCGTCATCATCGACGAGTTTACCGGTCGCATGATGGAAGGCCGCCGCTATGGCGAAGGGCTGCATCAGGCACTCGAAGCCAAGGAAGGCGTCTCTATCCAGCCGGAAAACCAGACCATGGCGTCGATCACCTTCCAGAACTATTTCCGCCTTTACGACAAGCTGGCGGGCATGACCGGCACGGCGTTGACCGAGGCGGGTGAATTCTCGGAAATTTACGGACTGGATGTGCTCGAAATCCCGACCAACCGTCCGATGATACGCAACGACCATCATGATGAGGTCTACCGGACCGCGGCTGAGAAATACAACGCTGTCATCAAGCTGATCGAGGAATGCCGGGGACGCGGACAGCCTGTTCTGGTGGGCACCACCTCGATCGAAAAATCCGAAACTCTCGCTGCCGAACTCGAAAAGCAGAAAATCCCGCACAAGGTTCTGAACGCGCGCTATCACGAGCAGGAAGCCATGATCATCGCGCAGGCCGGTGTGCCGGGCGCCGTGACGATCGCAACGAATATGGCCGGCCGCGGTACCGACATTCAGCTCGGCGGCAATTACGAAATGCGGATCAAGATGTGGCTTGCCGAAATGGAGGCCAAGGGCAAGGAGCCGGGCGAGGCTGAGATTGCGGCCAAGGCGGAAGAGTTCAAGGGCGATATCGCCGATAAGAAGGAACAGGCGCTGAAGGCGGGCGGCCTTTACGTGGTCGCCACGGAACGCCACGAATCCCGTCGCATTGACAACCAGCTTCGTGGCCGTTCCGGCCGTCAGGGCGACCCGGGAGCGAGCAAATTCTTCCTTTCACTGCAAGACGATCTGATGCGCATCTTCGGCTCTGACCGCATGGACGCGATGCTGCAACGCCTCGGACTTGAGGAAGGCGAAGCCATCATCCATCCCTGGATCAACCGTGCATTGGAAAAAGCCCAGCAGAAGGTCGAGGCGCGCAACTTCGAGTCCCGCAAGCAGGTCCTCAAGTTCGACGACGTCATGAACGATCAACGCAAGGTCATCTTCGAGCAGCGCATCGAGCTGATGCATGAGGACGATCTCAGCGACACCGTCCGCGAGATGCGTCAAGACACGATCGAGCAACTCGTGGCAAAGCACATGCCGCCGAACGCCTATGCGGAACAGTGGAAAACCAAGGAGCTTCAAGACGAAATTAAAGGCGTTTTCAACCTTGATCTGCCGATTGTCGAATGGGCGAAAGAGGAAGGCATCGCCGATCAGGAGATCCTCCATCGCATAACCGAAAAGGTCGATGCTGCGGCGGCACGCAAGGCGTCGGAAATCGGCCCCGAACTGATGCGCCAGATCGAGAAGGCGGTCGTCCTGCAAACCCTCGATCATCTGTGGCGGGAACATCTGGTTACGCTCGAATTGCTGCGCCAGGCGGTCGGGCTCCGCGGCTACGGCCAGCGCGACCCGCTCAACGAGTACAAGCGCGAAGGTTTCATCATGTTCGAGCAGCTGCTCGGACAACTTCGCATGGCTGTCACCGAGCAGCTTATGAAAGTTCAGCTCGCACCGAACCAGCCATTCGAATTGGAGCCGGAAGAGCTACCGGAAATGCAAGCCTCGCATATTGACCCGGCGACCGGCGTGGATGAACTGGCGGAACCCGGCAAGGGCGGGCGGAAAGGCAATGGCGGCGTGACGCCTCTGCGCAGCCGGAGCAAGGCCGCCAACGTCGATCCGAACGATCCGGATACCTGGGGCAAAGTCCCGCGCAATGCGTCCTGCCCCTGCGGGTCGGGGAAGAAATACAAGCATTGCCACGGGGCGCTGGTGGCTTGATC
>CAYOUP010000241.1:0-5663 GCA_964407125.1 uncultured Hyphomicrobiaceae bacterium
GGTCGGACATGCCGAGAATTTCAGGCAGTTCCGATGAGACCATGATGATCGCAAGCCCGTTAGCGGTCAGCTCTCCCATAAATTCATGAACCGCCGCTTTCGAGCCGATGTCGATGCCCTTGGTCGGCTCGTCGAGGATGATCACGCGCGGCTTCGTCGCCAGCCATTTCGCGATGACGACCTTTTGCTGATTGCCGCCGGATAGCGTGCCGATGTCCTGATCGAGGGCAGCGGCGCGCAGGTCGAGGCGAGACGTATATTCCCGCGCCAGCCTGAATTCCTCAGCAAGCTGAAGAAAACCGTTTCGCGATGTTTTTCCGAGCGAAGGCAAAGTCACGTTCTGAAAAATCGGAAGGCCGATCACCGCGCCCTGCTTGCCGCGATCCTCCGGCGCATAGACGATGCCCTGCCCTATCGCATCTGAAGGCGCGCGGATCATGGCAGCTTTCCCGGCTATGCGGACCTGCCCGCGCGATGGCCTTGTCATGCCGAACAGGGCTTGCATAACCTCGCTGCGTCCCGAGCCGACCAGCCCGTAAAATCCCAGAATTTCACCTTCCCTGACGCTGAAGCCGATATCTTCGAACTCCGTAGGATGGCTGTATCCGGAGACAGCGAGCGCCTCCGCGCCGATTTCGACCTGGCGTTTCGGAAAGATCTGCTCGATGGTCCGCCCGACCATCATCCGCACGAGTTCATCCTCATTCGCTTCGGCAATCAGCCCTTCGCCCGCCATCTGGCCGTCGCGAAACACGGTGTAACGATCCGCGATGCGGAAAACTTCATCGAATTTGTGGCTGATGAACAGGATCGCCTTACCGTCGGCTTTTAGCTTCTCGATCAGCCGGTAAAGTTCGGTGATCTCCTTGAAGGACAGCGCCGCCGTCGGCTCGTCCATGATCACGACGCGCGCGTCGATCGACAAAGCACGCGCAATCGCGACAAGATGCTTGTTGGCGATGCCCAGATCCTTCAGCCGCACACCCGGGTCGAGCTGCGCGCCGATGCGCTGTAACAACTCCGCTGCTTCACGCCTCATACGCCCGGTATCGATAAGGCCGAACCGTCCGCGCGGCGCATGGCCTATAAAGATATTCTCGGCGACCGACAGCTCGTCGAAAAGCACCGTTTCCTGATGAATGGCGGTCACGCCCGCATCGGACGCAGCATGAGCACTCGCAAATTCGACCGGCTCGCCATCCATGCGGATTTCTCCCGCATCCGGCCGATAGATCCCGGTCAGAATTTTCACGATCGTCGACTTGCCCGCGCCATTCTCACCGACCAGCGCCGTGACCTGTCCCGGATAGAGATCGAGCCCGACCTCCGACAGCGCCTTGACGCCGGGAAACTCTTTCGAGATTCCACGCAGGGACAGGATCGGCTCTGCCGGTGCTGGCGCACCTGCCGTGGTTGCCCCGGCAAGAGCGCCCTCCGATTTGGTAAGCATGGGGGCCGCTTGCATTATTCAAGAAGGATAGCATGAAGCCCCGGCGCGGATGAACAACAACGCCGGGGCAACATCACACTTGATCAGAAAATGTCCTTGAACTCGTCGATATTGGACGAGTCATAGACGAACGGATCGGCCATTGCGCCTTCGTTCTTATCGTCGAGCTTGACCGAGCCCATGCGGCCCATCGGGATTTCCGCGCCGGGCTTGGCTTCGGCTTTTCCGGTTGCGAGATTGTAGGCGATCATCGTCGCTGAATAACCGAGGTCGATCGGGTTCCAGATCGCGAAGCTCTTCGACGCGCCGGATTTCACGTGTCCGGCCATTTCGGACGGCAGTCCGAGCCCGGTTACGTTGATCTTGCCAACTTTGTCCGCATCCGTGACAGCCTGCGCCGCCGCAACGATACCCACTGAAGTCGGTGCAATGATCGCCTTCAGGTCAGGATAGGACTGCATCAAACCCTGCGCCTCGCGATAGGACTTGTCGGCAAGGTCATCGCCATAGACAGTGGCCACGACATTGATGCCCGGATAGTTACCCTTGACCTTGTTCATCTCCTCGATCCAGGTGTTCTGGTTCGTGGCGGTCGCGGAGGCCGACAGCACGGCAACATCGCCGCCATCGGGAAGATTGTCCGCCGCCAGCTTGATGATCATATTGCCGATCAGGGCGTTGGATGACGGGTTCAGATGCATCTGGCGGCCCTCGGGTGCCACGCCTGAATCCCACGAGATGACAGTAATGCCGCGTTCCATCGCCTTTTTCAGCGCCGGAACGAGCGCATCCTGGTCATTGGCGGAGACAGCGATGGCGTCAACCTTCTGGGCGATCAGTGAATTGATCACCTCGATCTGGCCTTCCGCCGTCGTATCGGTCGGCCCTGTATAGATGATTTCGACATCGCCGAGCTCGGCGGCAGCTTCCTTGGCGCCTTTCGCGGCGGCTTCAAAAAAGCCGATGCCAAGCGCCTTCACGACCAGCGCGATACGCTTATTCTCCGCCTGTGCGCTGCTCGCCGAAAACGTCATCGCAGCAAGCGCGATGACCAGAAATTTTCTTGTTATACCCATTTTGGATCCTCCCTGGGGTCTTCGTTTCACTCTTTTTGCCCAACGCCAGCTATCCTGCCGCCCGGGGCATTCGTTCCTGCGGTGCCGCACTTTCAGCGACGATCAGCTTTATACCCGCCGCCTCCAGCATCGCAGTCGTCTGGTCATCAATGCCTTCATCGGTGATGACCGCGCTTATCCGCTCCAGCGGACACAGAATGAGGCTGGAGCGCTTTTTGAATTTCGAGGAGTCGACGAGGACGATCAGCTCGTCCGCCTGGTCGATCAGTTTCTGTTCCGCCTGGATCAGCAGCGGGTCGGCTTCCATGAGACCGAGTGGCCCGATCCCCTGCGCGCCCATGAACATGCGCCTGGCATAGAAATTTCGCGTCACGTCATTCTCGAAGGGGCTGAGAATGATATTCTGTTCACGGTAGATCGTGCCGCCGGGCAGCATGATCGAATTTTTCGAGTGCTTGAGCAGATGCTCCGCGATCGGAAAGGAATTGGTGAAGATCTGCATGCGCTTTTTCGCCAGCGGATAGACCATCTGAAAGGTGGTGGTGCCGCCATTGATGATGATCGCGTCGCCCTCGTCGCACAGTTCGACCGCCATCATTGCAATTGCGCGTTTCTGAGTGATATTGATCGTTTCGTTGACGCTGAAGGGGCGGCCAGCCAAGCCGACATATTGGGGAGGATGGATGGACTCGGCCCCACCCCGCACACGGCGCAGCTTCTTTTGTACGTGCAGAGTTGCAATATCGCGCCGTATCGTCGCCTCGGACGAACCGGTCAATTCCACCATTTCCTGAACGGTGATGACGGGCTTGTCCTGAACGGCCGACAGGATGACGCGATGGCGTTCCTTTTCGTGCATCGAAGCTCCTCCCAGCTTCAAGATTTCCATCCAAATCGCTCACTGTCAATCAATTTCGATCATATTGCGACGCAACATGATCGAATATGACTGTTCATGATTGACTTTGTCATGGATTGGCGCAACGATCAGAAAGAAAGACAACAGCCTGCATGCATGGGAGGGCGTTCATGCTCAACTCTACAGCCGGTTCCGGCCTGCCAAATCTATGGGACAAAGACCGCGCTGCCGGCATGAGCGAACAGGAACTGCTTCTTTACCGCTCGAACCTGCTCGGTTCCGACAAGCGCGTCACCAATTACGGCGGCGGCAATACTTCGGCCAAGGTCATGGAGACCGATCCGCTGACCGGCGAGGCCGTCGAAGTTCTCTGGGTCAAGGGCTCCGGCGGCGATGTCGGCACCATTAAGATGGACGGTTTCGCGACGCTCTATATGGAGAAGCTGAACGCGCTCAAAGGTCTCTATCGCGGTGTCGAGTTCGAAGATGAAATGGTCGGCTATCTTCCGCATTGCACATTCAAGCTGAATCCGCGAGCCGCCTCCATCGACACACCGCTCCATGCTTATGTCCCGAAACGTCATGTCGATCACATGCATCCCGACGCCATCATCGCAATTGCGGCCTCGGCGAACAGCAAGGAACTGACGGCAAAAATCTTCGGCAATGAAATCGGCTGGCTGCCCTGGAAACGCCCCGGTTTCGAGCTTGGCCTTTGGCTCGAAAAATTCTGCCGCGAAAACCCGGATGCGAAAGGCGTCGTTCTGGAAAGTCATGGCCTGTTCACCTGGGCCGATACGGCGGAAAAATGTTACAAGACGACGATCGACGTCATCAATCGCGCCATTGGCTGGTTCGAGGATCAAGCCGGTTCGGAGGCTGTATTTGGCGGCCAAAAGCACAAAGCCTTGGAAAGCCATGAGCGCCGCCGCATCGCTAGCGCCCTGATGCCGGCCATTCGTGGCATGATCTCGAAAGACGTGCACATGGTCGGCCATTTCGATGATTCCGACGCCGTGCTGAAATTCGTCTGCGCCCACGACATGGAGAAACTCGCCGCGCTCGGCACGAGCTGCCCCGATCATTTCCTGCGCACCAAGATCCGTCCGCTTGTCGTCGATTTCGATCCGGCCAGCCCAGACTTGGACGCGACGCTGGCAAAACTGTCCGATAGCGTCGCGGCCTATCGAAAGCACTATGCGGCGTATTACGAGCGCTGCAAACACCCCGACAGTCCGGCGATCCGCGACCCGAATGCAGTCGTCTATCTCGTTCCTGGCGTCGGCATGATCACCTTCGCCAAGGACAAGGCGACGGCCCGCATTTCGGGCGAGTTCTACACCAACGCCATCAATGTCATGCGCGGTGCGTCCACTGTTTCAGACTATCGCGGATTGCCGGAGCAGGAAGCCTTCGATATCGAATATTGGCTTCTCGAAGAGGCCAAGCTTCAGCGCATGCCGAAACCGAAAAGCCTTGCAGGACGGATCGCCATCGTGACAGGCGGTGCCGGCGGAATCGGTACAGCGACGGCAGATCGTCTGTTGTCCGAGGGTGCTTGTGTCGTGCTCGCTGACATCGACGAGGCAAGGCTCAGCGAAACGGCGGAGAGGCTTTCTGGCCGATATTCCGCTGATGTCGTGCGCAGCGTGCTGATGAACGTGACGGATGAAAACGCTGTCGATCGGGCATATGCCGAGATGGCGGTGGAATTTGGCGGCGTCGATATCATTGTATCCAATGCCGGTATCGCCTCATCCGCGCCGGTCGAGGACACCTCGCTCGACCTGTGGAACCGGAACATGTCCATTCTGTCCACAGGTTACTTCCTCGTATCTCGCGCGGCCTTTAAAATGCTGAAACAGCAAGATATCGGAGGCTCGATCGTATTTGTCGGCTCCAAGAACGGGCTTGCAGCCTCGCCTGGTGCGTCGGCCTATTGTACCGCCAAGGCGTCCGAAATCCATCTGGCGCGCTGCCTTGCGCTTGAAGGTGCGCCGCACGGCATCCGCGTCAATGTCGTCAATCCGGATGCCGTCCTGCGCGGTTCAACGATATGGTCGGGCGACTGGCTGAAGGAGCGCGCGGAAGCCTATGGCAAGGAGACCTCCGAGCTTGAGGAGCATTACCGCCAACGTTCGCTGTTGAAGCGGTCCGTGCTGCCGGAAGATATCGCCGAAGCGATCTATTTTTTTGCCTCCGAGCTATCCGCAAAATCGACTGGCAATATACTCAATGTCGATGCCGGCAATGTGCAGTCATTTACACGCTGATGCAT
>CAYOUP010000242.1:0-5658 GCA_964407125.1 uncultured Hyphomicrobiaceae bacterium
CGGTCAGGTAGCCCCGCCAGATCAGGGCATAGCGGCGAAGCGGATTGAGCTGGACGATCTCGCGAATGGGATTGAGATCGGGCGAGGCAAGAATGCTGATATAGGCGGGTAAAGGCGCGAGCGGGAGAAAAGCGGGACGCAGGGCGCGTGGCAGCTTCGCCAGTTGCAAGCGGACCTCCTCCAAAGCGCGCTCAGCCTCTTCCCGCAAATCGCGAAGTGCGGCGCGTAGATCGGCATTGTCCGTGCCGCTGAGAATGACGTTCGGATGCAGGCCGTGAGCCGCAAGAAGATCTGCGGGAAGAAAAATCCGGCCATGCGAGGCGTCATGGGGAAGCGAACGCATGAGCGCGGTGAGCCCGTAGGCTTTCGTGGCTGCGCCGATCAGGCGCTCATGGTCATGCGGATTGGCGCCGAGCACGATCGCGGCAAGGCGGAACTGCGCGCCCGTGGTCGCATCCATGTAGCGTTCAAGCCCGGCGCGATTCTGCATGGGCTCGCCGGCGAGGTCGAATCTACGCGCCTCGATCATTGCTTCCAACTCGCTCAACGGAAGCGCATGGCGGCGCGCGGTATCCGCTAATGCGGCCATAACTGGATGATCCGCACGGCCTGTTTCCATCGCCTGATGAAGCGCATCGCGCCACCATTGCAGACGCATCTCGCCCAATTGCGGTTCGCTGACGCGGTCGGGAATGCGGGAAAGCTCGATTGTGAAGGCATAGAGCGCGAGCAGGCTTGACCGCGCAGGTTCGGATGCGAAAAGCGCAGACCAGAAGCGATCCTGATCGGCGGAACGGACGAGATCGCGAATGTGGCTGGCGTTATGAAGAGGCGCGGTTTCGGCCTTCGCTTCACCAGAGGCGGTAGCCCCGGCCGTTGCCTTGTCGTCTTGCTGCCCCATCAGCCATTCGCAATCAGTGCCGCGGCGAAAATGCGTTCCTCCGCCAGCAACACATTATAGGTGCGCGCAGCGGCTCCGGTGTCCATCGCTTCCAGGCCAATGCCCGCATCCGCGAATGCGCGGCGCAGATCCTTGTCAGGAAAAAGCTGGGCCGCACCCGTGCCGAGGATGAGAAAGTCCAGCGAGGGTTGGTGTGACAGAACTGGGCGCAGCGTCTCTTCGGAAATCTGATCGGCGGCGTTGACCGGCCAAGGGTAAACGCTATCCGGCAGGATCAGGAGCGAGCCCTCATGCTCGATGCCGCCAAGCCGGAACCGGCCGCGCCCGTAGCCGGAAATCGGCGGGCGTCCGGTCAGCAATGGAGCTGACAGCATCATAATGGATCAAACATGGCATTTGAGCCTGATAGCAGCGTTTTCTGGGAATATCGAACGCGCTCAAATGTCATGATAATTTGATCCATCAGCAAAAAATGCTGGTTAGAAACCATGACTTCGAACCAGCAGCGTCCGTTTAGAGTTCAGCGGTCCTGTTTTGCGCGCTTGCAGATGTTGTCTTGACGCGGCTCCAGTCACGCTTGACGCCGAACCACGCAAGGATCGGCGAGGCAACGTAGTTCGACGAATATGTACCGACAATAATGCCGAACAGAATACCGAAGGTGAAGCTGCGGATAACCTCACCGCCAAAAACATAGAGCGCCAAAACGGCAAGGAATGTCGTGCCGGTCGTCATGACCGTGCGCGCGAGCGTTTCGTTCAAAGAAAGATCGATAAGTTCCGGCAGTGGCGTGGTCTTGTATTTGCGTAAATTTTCGCGGATGCGGTCGAAGATAACGACGGTGTCGTTGATCGAATAGCCAAGGATCGTCAGCAACGCAGCAACAACCGCCAGATTGAAATCGAGCTGGAACAGTGAGAACACGCCGACGGTCAGAAATACGTCATGCACCAGCGCAACGATGGCGCCGGTCGCGAACTGCCACTCGAAGCGCAGCCAGACATAGACGAAAATGCCTATACAGGTGAGTATGAGCGCGATCAGCGCTTGCTCGATCAGTTCGCCGGAAACAGTCGCCCCGACAACATCCTCAAACAGCTTGATGTAGCTATCGCCAAGCACGCCCTCCACTTTTTTCAGCGCCGCCTGCTGGGCTTCATCGCCTCCCGGCTGAAGCGCGACGCGGATGAGCACGTCGCTTGCCTGGCCATATTCCTGAATCTGGATATCGCCCAGCCCCAACCCTTCGACACTGCTCCGGATCTTGCTGATATTGGCCGGTCCGTCTGCCGAGCGCACCGCAATCACAGTCCCGCCGCGGAAATCGATGCCGAAATTCAGGCCGACCGTCGCGAGCAGTATCGCGGTCCCGACCGCGAGCGCCGCCGATATAGCTATGCAAACACGGAAATAGGCAGAAAATTTGATAGCGGTCTTCTGCGGAACGAGTTCGATGGGTTTGAATGAAAAAGCCATTGGTCCGATCCTCAGATTGGTACGGTCTGCGGCCGCATGATGCGCAGCCACTCAACGATCAACAGGCGCGTCAGCGTGATCGCGGTGAACATGGAGGCGAGAATGCCGATACACATCGTCACGGCAAAGCCGCGCACCGGCCCGACACCGAGCCAGAACAGGATGACGCCCGCCAGCAGACCTGTCAGATTGGAGTCGATAATTGTGGAGTAAGCGCGCGAGAAACCGGCCTCGATGCCGATTATGATCGATTTACCGGAACGGATTTCCTCTCTTATGCGCTCAAAGATCAGCACGCTGGAGTCCACGGCCACACCCATCGTCAATGCGATACCCGCAATACCTGGCAGTGTGAGCGTCGCTTGAAGGATAGAAAGCGCCGCAATGATGATCGAGATGTTCACGATCAGCGCCACGACTGCAAAAATGCCGAACAATCCGTAAGAGGCGATCATGAAAATCGTCACCGCCACGAAGGCAATGATGGAGGCAATCTCACCTGCCGCGATGGAGTCAGCGCCAAGGCTTGCACCGACGGACCGTTCCTCGATCACGGTCAGCGAAGCCGGCAATGCGCCCGACCGCAACAGGATTGCCAGATTGTTCGCCGACTCGATCGTGAAATTCCCCGAAATCTGGCCGGAGCCGCCCCGGATCGGCTCACGGATATTCGGCGCTGTAATAACCTTGTCGTCCAGAACGATGGCAAACCGCCGGTTTACATTTTCGCTGGTGATCTTGGCAAAACGCTGCGCCCCTGACGTGTTGAAGCGGAAGGAAACAATGACTTCATTCGTCCGCTGATCAAAGCCGGGTTGAGCCTCAATGAGATCCTCACCGCTCAGCAGAACGCGCTTCTTCAGAAGCTCAGGCGGATCGGCCGGATCGAGCGACTGGAAGATCGCCGAACCCGCCGGCGGGCGCGTAGCCTCTGCCTCGGATGCCGACATGGAATGATCGACCAGATGGAAGGTCAGCTTCGCCGTCTTCCCCACCAACTCTTTCAGCTTTTTCGGGTCTTTGAAGCCGGGCACCTGCAGCACGATGCGGTCCTCGCCCTGCCGCTGGATCGTCGGCTCGGTCGTGCCAAGCGCATCGACGCGGCGGCGAATGGTTTCAATGGCCGAACCGATCGCAGCGGAAACGCGCTCCGAAAGCGCGAGCTGGCTTGGTTTCAGAACGATAACATTGCCGCTCGCCCGCTCAAGCTCAAGGTCCTTTGCCGCCGTCCCGAGCAGATTGTTGGAAATCGGCTGAGCCAGTGCACTCAGCGCCTCGAAGGCTTTGTCGTAGTCTTTGGCCTCGCGGATCGTGACGCGGACCTCGCCATTTGTCTGCCGCAGCCCGGTATAGCCGATCCGATCCGTTCTGAGCTTGTTGCGGACATCGTCGGCGGTGGTTTCAATCCAGTCTGCAACGAGTTCGTTCGTATTCATCTGCAAGAGAAGATGAGATCCACCCTGAAGATCAAGGCCCAGCGGCATGCGCATATGCATCCAGCTCGGCAATGCCTGTAATTGCGATGCGGAAAACAGGTTCGGCAGCGAAAACAGAATGGCGAGCGCCGAGATCGACGCGATAAGAATGGCTTTCCAGCGACTGAAATAGAGCATCAACCTGACCCTGGCATTCCTCTCATGATGGTGCTTGAGTTAAAGATTCAGCCCCGCCATGGTGTTAAGCGCCGGACTTTTCCTTGGAAGCGCCGTTCTGTGTTTCGTCCGCGCTGTTGTCATTATCACCGTCCGCGTCATCATCATCGCTCTTGGTGCGCGCTTTGCGGGATTCCACCTCGCGGACATCGCCGCGCGTGCGGACTTCCGTGATCGTCGAACGCACGACGCGGACACGGACCCCCTCGGCCAATTCCACCAGAAGCTCGTCATCGCTGATAATGCGGATGACTTTACCGATCAACCCTCCCGAGGTGACGACCGTATCATTGCGCTTGATCGAAGCGATCATTTCCCGGTGATCCTTCATGCGCTTCTGCTGCGGGCGGAGAATCAGGAAGTACATGATCAGCAGAATCATGGCAAAGGGCAGCAATTGGACTAAAAAGCTGCCGCCGCCCGCCCCGGGCGCTGTCTGCGCATAGGCTTCGGTAATAAACATCGTTCAATGTGCTCCTTAACGGCGGCGCCCCCCTGAAAGCGGCCGCCCCACGCATCATTTGAAGTTTCGGCGAATATAATGACCCTGCATCGCGATGCAATGGTCATAACTGAAGGGCTTACCGCATCTCAATAGCGAAAGACAGCCCTTGCGGCTAGTCCCGATTTGCTTAAGACAATCGCCTGCTTGACGAAATTGGCTTAGCTTGATCATTTCACTCGCCAGTTAAAACCGAATATCAAAGTCTGGACAGCTTATGCCGACCCGTCGCCCCGTGAATGCCTCTCCCGATCCCGAAGCTCCTTCCAGCACAGCCGCGCTTGAACGTATCGCAGCTGCGCTGGAAAGGCTCGCACCGCCTCCGCCGCCAACACCGGATTTCGCCGCTGCCGACGCTTTCGTCTGGCACGCGGGGGGCGAATTTTTTCAGGCGGTTCTGAAGGTTAACCGCGTACCTATCGAGCTTTTGAAGTCCGTCGCCTCGATGCGCGACACGCTGCTCGACAATACGCGGCGCTTCGCCAAGGGACTGCCCGCCAACAATGCGCTGTTATGGGGCGCGCGCGGCATGGGCAAAAGTTCGCTTGTAAAGGCAATCCATGCCGATGTGCTCGCCAGCATGTTCGGGGATGACACGCACGGCCTCAAACTCGTTGAAATTCATCGCGAGGACATCGCGTCCCTGCCGCAATGCCTGTCCCACATTCGTGCTTCAAGTCACCGCTTCATCGTTTTTTGCGACGATCTGTCCTTCGACAGTGACGATACGTCCTACAAATCGCTGAAAGCCGTGCTGGAAGGCGGCATTGAAGGGCGGCCGGAGAACGTCATTTTCTACGCGACTTCGAACCGGCGTCACCTGATGCCGCGCGATATGGTGGAAAATGAGCGTTCGACAGCGATCAATCCGTCCGAGGCGGTCGAGGAGAAGGTCTCGCTGTCAGACCGCTTCGGCCTCTGGCTCGGCTTTCACAATTGTTCTCAGGCCGACTATCTGGAAATGATCAAAGCCTATGCGGATCATTTCGGGCTTGAAACCGATCGGGCGGAATTGGAAAAAGCCGCTCTGCAATGGGCGATGACGCGCGGGGCCCGCTCGGGCCGCGTCGCCTGGCAGTTCATTCAGGACGCCGCCGGCCGGGAAGGCAAGACGCTGTAATATTCAA
>CAYOUP010000243.1:0-5612 GCA_964407125.1 uncultured Hyphomicrobiaceae bacterium
CTGCGGCATCCCTGACAAAGGAAAGGTTCTTAACCAGCTTTCTGCCTTCTGGTTTAAAGAAACAGCCAATATCATCCCGAATCATCTTATCAGGGTAATAGATAGCGATGTTGTTTTGAGCGAAGTGAAAAATCTCTCGAACCAGCCAGGGGAAATTCCCGATTCTCTTATCGGCCGCTCTATGGTTGTGGCTAAGGCGGAGCGGATACCTGTAGAATGCGTCGTTCGTGGCTATTTATCTGGCTCAGCTTGGGCGGAATATAAAGAAACTGGTAAAATTGGCGATATCAACTTACCTCACGGATTGAAAGAAAGCCAGGAATTGCCCCAACCTCTCTTTACCCCCACTACTAAGAGCGATACGGAGCACGACCGCCCTTTAACCAATCAAGACATAAAAGACCTGGGCGTTGAAGACATATATGCGGAGTTAGAGCAAAAAAGCCTGCTTATCTACGGATATTCTCGTGATTACGCTAAAACCAAGTGCATAATAATCGCCGATACCAAGTTTGAATTTGGCTTCGTCGACGGCAAATTAACCCTTATCGACGAGGTACTAACGCCGGATTCCAGCCGCTTCTGGGATGTCAGCCAGTATGAGGTTGGTCGTTCGCAGCCTAGCTTTGATAAACAGGTAGTCCGTGATTGGCTTTCAGCTTCAGGATGGGATAAAACACCCCCAGCGCCTATGTTGCCACCGGAAGTGATAGAGAGGACTTCGAGAAGATATCTCGAGGTATACAACAGGTTAACCGGTCGTAGTCTCTAAAGAAGACAGGACAAAGATCAATATAATAAAAATCAAGCTTTTTGGCTTCCTATCCGGCTAGCACTTTGACCAACCGTAGCAGGTCGCTATCCAATTCCTTCTTCTTTTCCCAGGTTTGCCTTAGAGGAGTGAGGGCTATATCTCCTTTCAACTCCCCGACCATGTAACCTGCTTTGCCGTCAACCAGAGCATCCACGGCCGCTGCTCCTAACTTGCTGGCGAGAACTCTATCCCTGGCTGTAGGTGAGCCACCTCTTTGGACGTGTCCCAGCACACAGACCCGGTACTCCAGCTTCAACCTTTCCCATACTTGTTGAGCAATGGAGAACGCACCGCCTGCCTCGTCTCCTTCGGCAACTATCACAATGGAGGATTGTTTACCTCTCTTGAAGCAGCGCCTTATATCAAGGGCAAGCTTCTCTATATTCGTCTCTGATTCCGGAATTAAGATATCTTCAGCCCCACCAGCAATTCCTACCTCCAGTGCAATAAATCCCCTGCTCTTTCCCATTACCTCGACGAAAAAGAGGCGGTTTAGTGCCCCTGCCGTATCTCTAATTTTGTCTATGGCATCCAGAGCCGTATTTAAGGCGGTATCGAAGCCAATGGTGTCATCCGTGCCATAGACATCGTTATCTATGGTACCCGGAACACCAATCACCTTAACATTTCCGGCTTCAGCCAGGGCTACTGCACCGCGGAAGGTGCCATCCCCTCCGATGGTTATCAGTCCCTCTATACGTTGCCGCTGGAGAATTTCATTTGCCTTTCTTATGCCTTCCTCGGTCTTCATTTCCTCACAGCGGGCTGTTTCCAGGAAAGTGCCCCCCCGGTAGATAATATTGGATACTGACCTGCTGCCTAACTTCATGAAGTCCTCCTCCAATATCCCGCAGTAACCTCGGCGAACCCCCAAGATATCCAGCCCACGGCTAACCCCACAGCGAACGACAGCCCTGATGCAGGCGTTCATTCCCGGAGCATCACCGCCGCTGGTCAAGACACCAATCTTTTTCATAGTACCTCCTGATGCAGCTTTATTTTAGCTTGAAATCTCTGACTTCCGGGCTCCCTTAAATCTTATAGCTATCTCGATAATATACCAACAAATACAGCTCTCTAAGCAGGTCAGACTCGTTGTGCCTTATGATTTGCTGCAAGTAATTATTGTCCTCTGTGTAAAGGAACCTCTGCCATAGCAAAGGGACGTCTCTGCCGCTTACTACCGGCTCGTTAAAATAGTGCTCCGCGTGGGAAAACAGCTCATCCAGCTTGGGCCACTTGAGGAACAGTGCCTCGGCTTTTTCCTTCCAGGGTTGGAACAAGTCTACCCCTTCTATTTCAATCCCTTTGGCTTGAAGAAACCCTTTTTCAAAGGCGAGATTGTAGGCGTAAAATGGCTTGGGGAGTGTCGGAACGAGTTCAGAGAGCTGTGTGATGAACGGGGTTTCTTCTCTCGAACTCCGACAAATTATCTCAAGGTGACTCCCTTGAATATAGCCAAAAAGCACTATCTCATCTTGACCAATATTAAGACCGGTGGTCTCTATGTCAATTAGGGTGCCTTGGGGGATACCTAGCATCAACTCCCGACTGTATGAGGTAACCATGCCTCCGTCCTTTCATTTCCTACCAGTATTATACAATCTGGATTACGCCAAAGATAGCATATAGCTAAATGCAGAAGGCATAAAAATACCCTCTCCTGCTGCAATCCCCCCTTATGAGGGGGAGTTGGAGGAAGAGGTAAAACTCACTGAATTTACACTCACAAGCCCAGCTATCTAAAAGGGCAAAGGATGTAGGATTGAATCTATAAAGGAAATGAACATGTTAGAAAAACAGAAAAGCTATTGACAATCCCTTCAATGGTTTTCATATTTTTGAGAGTCCAATAAGAATGTCTTGACATGTTCTTAACAAGACGGTGCTATAATTGAATAAGAAGGAAAATACTGTACGAAATCAATAAAAAGTTCGTGGTCAGATGACTGTACCGGAAGGGTATAGAGAGAGGTAGATGGTGGTGGCTAGTCAATCGAATCGATTACCGTCGCCCATGTTAGTATACTGCATTGGGAACAGGGTCGATCGTGGGCGCTGAGCGATACCTCAAATCTTTCTGGGGTGAAGCGAAAGCATGAACAAGACAGATTCTATTTAAAAATATAGCTGCTCAATAAATTGAGCAAACGGAAAGGAGGAAAAATATGAAGGCAATATTTAGTTTGAGGAAACACTCCTACCTGAAAACAATCGGCACCTTTTTAATTGCGATAGCTTTAATTGCCGGAGTAGTAGGCTGTACCCCTGCAGAGACGTACAACCTAACCATGGCAGCAGACCCTGCTGGAGGTGGAACCGCAACTGATGAGACCGGTGGGTCGCCTTACGCAGAGGGCGCTGACGTCAGCATAAAAGCAGTGGCCAACACGGGCTACGAATTTGTTGGCTGGACAGCGTCGGCGGGCACATTTGTTGATGAGGATGCCGCCGAGACTATCTTCACCATGCCCGCTCAAGATGTGACCGTTACTGCCAATTTCGCTCTGGTCTACGATCTCACCATGGCGGTAAACCCTGCTGGCAGTGGAGCGGCAACTGATGAGACGGATACGTCACCTTACCCGGCTGGCACTGACGTTAGCATAAAGGCGGTGCCCGCAGCGAGCTACCAGTTTGTCATGTGGACTGCGCCGGCGGGCGGGTTCGCTGATTCCAATGCAGCAACGACTACCTTCACCATGCCGGCTGAAGACGTAACCGCCACTGCCCATTTTGTGGGGCCGCTCGACCACTTTAAGTGCTACGGGGTGGGGGAAGAGGCACCCACTAATAAGGTTGTATACCTTGAGGACCAGTTCGTAGCCCGCAATGCTACGGTGGGGATGGCCTGGTATTTCTGCAATCCTACCGAAAAGCTGCACGATGATGTGACGACGCCGATGTTGAACCCCGACCATCACCTCATGATCTATCAACTAGACTACGGAACTGAGCTTCAGACGCGGTTTGTGGAGGTCGATAACCAGTTCGGGCTCCAGGAACTGATGGTGCGAGGTCCAATCGCTTTGGCTGTACCGACCCAGAAGGAAGACCATGAAGCACCGCTGCGTCTCGACCACTATCTGCTCTACGAGGTCCTCGGAGGCCCGCCCGTGGAGGCTGTTGTTACTCTGAACGACCAGTTTAACGGTGAACCAGATGCTGTTGTGTACGAACCCGTTTATCTCGCCAACCCCGTCCTGAAAGAACACGACGGTGTTATAACGGAGATTGTGGACGAGGATACACATCTGGTGTTTTACCGTATAGTTGTAGAAGACGAACCATTCAGCACTCAAGTACAGGTTAACAACCAATTCGAGGAAGGGACTTTCGACGTGTACGACCCGTACTTGCTGGCTGTGGCATCCACAAAGACCGAGCTCCCAGCCCCGCCACCCCTCGACCACTTCAAAGCCTACACTCTGGATTTTCCTGTCCCGGCAGTGCCGAATGAGGTGTACCTGGAGGACCAGTTCAGCTCTTTCCCGGCAACGGTAACCGAGGCTTATGAGTTCTGCAATCCTGTTGTGAAGAACGGTGAGCCGTTTTGGTACCCTGATAACCACCTTATGTTATTCGACATAATTCACGGAGAAAGCTTCCCGGATTGGGATGTAGTGGTTCATAACCAGTTTGGGACCCAAGAGCTCATGGTGGGTTCGCCGGTCAAGCTGGCCGTACCAACCTGGAAGTTAGCACCAGGGATGCACGATCCGCCGGTAGACCTCGACCACTTCCTGCTCTACGAGGCATCCGGTCCGCCTATTGGCGTGCCTGTTTTTCTAGAAGACGAGTTTGGGCCTGAAGAGGTCCTGGTGCTGGAACCTGTTTTCTTCGCTAACCCTGTTCAGAAAACACACGGGGATGTAACGCCGATCTTGAACCCGTGGGGGCACCTGGTATTCTACCAGGCAATAGGCGCGCCGATTTTCGTACCAATAGAAACTGATAATCAGTTCGGGTACTCACCGTCTTTGGCACTTCAGTCCTACTACCTTGCCGTGCCCACCGAGAAGTGGTACTACCAGGAGATAATTGACTGAAGATAAGACCTCACATGTCCAGCATGCCTGGTGAATACAGGGGCGGGGATTAATCCCCGCCCCTTCTAACTGCCTCTGAGCGGCGAAAGACTGTCTACCGAGCCTGTCCTGCATTATGAGATTCTTCTAATTCACAAGGCCGACTTCGGCACGCCAGACTCCGACAAGGCGGGGATCACTATACCAGTTAGGATTGGATGATTTATGTGGGAAGCTATTATGCAGTATTGTACTCTAAGGCAAAGGACGCAGGACTGAATCTATAAAAGAAATGAACATGTTAAAAAACCAAAAGAGCTATTGACAATCCCTTTAATGGTTTTTATAGTTCTAAGAATCGAACAACATTGTCTTAACAAGTTCTTAACAAGAGCCGTGTATTATTTATATTGCAGAAAATAGTACACGAAACCAGTAACAGGTTAGTGGTTAGATAAGTATGTCAGAGGATTATGGAGAAAGGTCGGTGGTGGTGGTCAGTCAATCGAATCGATTATCCTCGCCCATGGAAAGTATCCTGCATTGTGAAAGTGATCGGTCGTGGGCGCCGAGCGACACCCCAAATCTTTCTGAGGTGGAGCGAAAGCATGAACAAAACAGATTCTGTTATAAATATAGCTGCTCAATGAATTGAGCAAGCGAAAAAGGAGGTAAAATATGAAGGCAATATTCAATTTGAGGAAACACTCATACCTGAAGACAATCGGCACCTTATTAATTGCGGTAGCTTTAATTGCCGGAGTAGTAGG
>CAYOUP010000244.1:0-4163 GCA_964407125.1 uncultured Hyphomicrobiaceae bacterium
CAAGATCGACCCGTTTGGCGGTCACATCTTCTACGGCGTCGGGCTTAGCGAATAGCTCATCGCTTTCTCCACTTACAAAATCCCCGCTGGTTAGCCAGCGGGGATAGCTCTCTCAGCTATTTATGAGTCGGGGAGTGAGGCGTGTATCGTGTGAAGGAGAAAGCAGATGGTTCGCGAGGGGTTTGCGCAAGCCCGTAGAAAAACAGCAGCATTCATGACAGGCGCAATAGCGCTGCTTCTTGGTTGTTTAATTTCCGGGACAAGCGATGCAGGCCAAAAGGGCCCCATAATGTGTTGGGCGGGGCCCCCGACCAAGCCCCTTGTTCTTCGCGCAGAGAACATCGGCTGCGAGCCGGTAAGCAAGCGTATTATTGTAAAGGGGAACGTTCGATTTGACTTTGAGGGCTACATCTTAACAGCAGACAGTCTTGAATATGATGCTAAGGCGAAAACTTTGGATGCGATCGGAAACGTCAGAATTATTTACCCTGAAGGGGGAAAGATTGGTGCCGCTTGGCTGAGAATGCCTAGAGCGGTTCGGGAATCCTTTGTTCGGACTTTTGAGGTTTTGTCTGTAGGAGGTACCGTAAATAAACTTAAACTTGGGCGGGATTCCAATTGTTACCCAACTATACTGGAGCCGGAAATTTTCGAGCAGAAAAAACAAAAAAGGATTAGCACATGCAAATGAAAGTGCAGCCAGTTAAAGTCGATTGTCAGTAAAAATGCTTTCCTTCATTCTCCGCCGTCTGACACTCATCATCCCGACCTTTATCGGCATCACGATTGCCGCCTTCAGCTTCATTCGTCTGCTGCCCGGCGATCCGGTCCTCCTGATGGCGGGAGAGCGCGGCATCTCGCCGGAGCGCCACGCGCAGCTTATGCATGAGCTGGGCTATGACCGGCCGATCATCGTGCAATATTTCGATTTTCTGACCTCCTCTCTGACAGGCGATCTCGGCCAGTCCATCGTGACCAAGCGCCCCGTCTTCGATGAGTTCTTCACCCTCTTTCCGGCGACGCTTGAGCTGTCGATCTGCGCCATGCTGTTCGCCGTCCTGCTCGGTATTCCGGCGGGCATTCTTGCGGCCACGAAACGCGGATCGTGGCTCGATCAGAGTGTCATGGGCACCGCGCTTGTCGGCTATTCCATGCCGATCTTCTGGTGGGGACTTCTGCTGATCATCCTGTTTTCCGGCATATTGGGCTGGACACCGGTATCGGGCCGGATCTCGCTGTTCTACTACTTTCCGAACGTCACCGGCTTCATGCTGATCGACAGCCTGCTGTCCGGCCAGAAAGGCGCATTCACCTCCGCGCTTTCGCATCTGATCCTGCCGACGATCGTGCTCGGCACCATCCCGCTTGCCGTCATCGCCCGGCAGACCCGGTCGGCCATGCTCGAAGTTCTCGGCGAGGATTATATCCGCACGGCCAAGGCCAAGGGCATGTCGACGGTGCGGGTTGTCGGCCTTCATGCGCTACGCAATGCGCTGATCCCGGTCGTAACGACAATCGGGCTGCAAACCGGCGTATTACTCGCTGGTGCGATTCTCACGGAAACGATCTTTTCCTGGCCCGGTATCGGCAAATGGATGGTGGACAGCATTTTTCGCCGCGATTACCCGGCAGTGCAGGGCGGCCTGTTGCTGATAGCGACCACGATCATGATCGTGAACCTCATCGTCGATGTGCTTTACGGCCTCATCAACCCGCGCATCAGGTATACGGGGTAATCCAATGAGCGATATAATTCTCGATCCCGCAACGCCTGACGAACGCCCGACCGGCGTGCGCGCCACGCTTGGCGAGTTCTGGTATTATTTCCGTGAGAATCGCGGCGCCGTGATCGGCATGTGGTTCTTCATATTCATCTGCCTCGTCGCGATCTTCGCCGACATCATCGCACCGCACGGACCAAGTATCCAATATCGCGATGCACTGCTGACACCGCCCGTCTGGCAGGACGGCGGCGACTGGCGGTTCCTGCTGGGCACGGACGCCGTTGGCCGCGATATGCTCTCGCGTCTGATTCATGGCGCGCGCTATTCGCTGTTCGTCGGCATCATTGTGGTGTCCGGCGCTATGGTGGTCGGGGTTGCCGTCGGACTGATCGCCGGATTTTTCGGCGGTATCGTGGATATTGTGATCGTCCGTATCATGGATATCATCCTGTCTTTCCCAAGCCTGCTGCTTGCCCTCACGCTTGTCGCCGTACTCGGTCCGAGCCTGACCAACGCGATGATTGCCATCGCCATCATTCAGCAGCCGCATTATGTCCGGCTGACGCGAGCCGCGGTAATGGGCGAAAAGAACAAGGATTATGTGACGGCCGCGCAAGTTGCCGGTGTCGGACCGCTGCGTATGATGGGCCTGACCATCCTGCCGAATTGTCTCGCCCCCATCATTGTGCAGGCCGCACTGTCCTTCTCGACCGCGATTCTCGATGCTGCCGCGCTTGGCTTTCTCGGCATGGGCGCGCAACCGCCCGCGCCGGAATGGGGCACCATGCTGGCAGAAGCGCGTGAATTCATCCTGCGGGCCTGGTGGGTTGTGACGTTTCCCGGTCTTGCCATTCTCCTCGTCGTGCTGGCGATCAATCTGATGGGTGACGGTCTTCGCGACGCGCTCGATCCGAAACTGAAGAGGTCGTGAGCAATGGCGCTGCTGGAGATTGAAAATCTGAGCGTGGTGTTTGCGACGGCAGCCGGACCGTTTCGTGCGGTAGACGGCGTATCGCTGAGCGTCGATGGGCGCGACGTGCTCGCGATTGTCGGCGAATCGGGGTCAGGGAAATCCGTGAGCATGCTCGCGGTGATGGGCCTCCTGCCGGATACGGCGACTGTCACGGCGGACCGCATGAACTTCAATGGCCAGGATCTTCTGCGCATGTCTCCCCGGCGCAGGCGCGCCATCATGGGGGCGGACATTTCGATGATCTTTCAGGAGCCGATGTCGAGCCTCAATCCCTGCTTCGATATCGGCTTTCAGCTTATGGAATCGCTCAAGATCCACACCGGCATGAGCCGGGCCGAGCGAAAGAAACGCGCCATCGAGCTGCTCGATCTGGTCGGCATCCCCGCGCCGGAGCGGCGGCTGAAAGCTTTCCCGCATCAGCTTTCGGGCGGGATGAACCAGCGCGTCATGATCGCGATGGCGATTTCCTGCAATCCGAAACTGCTGATCGCCGACGAACCGACCACCGCGCTGGACGTGACCATCCAGGCGCAAATCCTCGATCTCCTGCTGAAGCTGCAGCAGGATACCGGCATGGCGCTGGTGCTGGTTACGCATGATATGGGCGTCGTTGCCGAGACCGCGCAGCGCGTTACGGTGTTTTATGCCGGCCAGAAGGTGGAAGAGGAGACCGTCAGGGGACTCTTTGCCGACCCGCATCATCCCTACACGGCGGCTTTGCTGGCGGCATTGCCGGAACGCGCCGATGGCGGTGAATTGCACTCCATTCAAGGCGTCGTACCGGGACTTTTCGACCGTCCGAAAGGGTGCCTGTTCTCGCCGCGCTGCCGTTTCGCCACTGCGCATTGCGTCGAGATGGCGCCGAAAAGCGCGGGGCCGCAATTCGGACATGCCTTGTGCCACTACCCGCTGGCTGAAGGTATGCCTACGGATCATCCGTCACTGGAGGCCGCACAATGACAGGCGAAACCGTCCTCGAAGCGCGCGATCTGAAAAAGTATTTCTTGATCGAGAGCGGATTGACCAAACCGTCGGTTTCATTGAAAGCCGTCGATGGGGCGAGCTTCAAGCTGCAACGCGGGCGAACCCTTGCCGTGGTCGGTGAATCGGGATGCGGGAAGTCGACGCTGGCCTGGATGGTCGCCATGATTTCGCAGCCGACATCCGGGAGCCTGAATATTCTCGGTGACGATATTGTCGGCGCATCACGCGCAACGCTGAAGAAATTGCGCTCAAGCGTGCAGATCGTGTTCCAGAACCCTTACAGCTCGCTCAATCCGCGCCAGAAAGTCGGCCAGGCACTTGAGGAACCGCTGCTGGTCAATTCCGATCTGCCGAAAAAGGCGCGGCGCGAGAAGGCCGAGGCGATGATGGCGTCGGTCGGCTTGCGGCCGGAACATTACAACCGCTATCCGCATATGTTCTCCGGCGGGCAGCGCCAGCGCATCGCCATCGCCCGCGCGCTG
>CAYOUP010000244.1:4173-5607 GCA_964407125.1 uncultured Hyphomicrobiaceae bacterium
ATGCTCGATCCCGCGATCCTCGTGCTCGACGAACCCGTATCCGCACTCGACATTTCCATTCAGGCGCAGGTGCTCAACCTGCTGGCCGAGCTCCAGAAAAAGCTCGATCTCGCCTATATGTTCATCAGCCATGATCTGTCCGTGGTCAAATATATTGCCGATGAAGTGATGGTGATGTATCTCGGCCGGACGGTGGAGCAGGGCGCCAGCAAGGCGATTTTTTCCGATCCGCAGCATCCCTATACGCGGGCGCTTCTTTCGGCGACGCCGGTTGCCGACCCGACCCATCGCAAGGAGCGCATCATGCTTCACGGCGAGCTGCCCTCGCCGCTCAATCCGCCGAGCGGATGCACCTTCCATCCGCGTTGCCCGCTCGCTTTCGAGCCTTGCGACAAGCGCGAGCCGCAGCTTTTACCTGTCGCAGGACGTCATGCTGCATGCTTTGCCTGCGAGCGCAGCCTCGTCGAGGCAAGTTAATTGCCATTCCGACCGGACGAAGCGGAGAACCGGGATCCGGGGCGACAAAAAGAATGTTCCGCGAAAGTCTCCAACGAAGAGAGCAGGCGTCAATATCCGTCTGCTGAGTTCTTGAAATTCTGCAGATATTCCCGGTGGGCGGCAAGATCGCTGCCGCCGGCGATAAATGACACGCCGATTGCCTTCAGTTCCGTCTGGCCATATCCGGGATAAGGCATCGCCCCGACTTTTTTGCCCGTCGCGACCACCTTGCCGATCACTTCGGCAATCTGGGTCGCCGCCACCGCGTCTATGGCTGCGAACCCTAATGCAGCGCTGAGATCGTTCGGCCCGATGAACACCATGTCGATGCCGTCAACAGCAGCGATCTCCTGCAAATTTTTGACGCCGTCCTCTGTTTCGATCTGAACGGCGACGAGCGGAAACTCGGCCGCCGTCTTGCGGTAGTCCGGATCAAAGCCATAGCGGGAGGCGCGAACCGATGCCGGCGCAAGGCCGCGCTGCCCGACCGGCGGATAGCGGCAGGCATCGGCAATGATCTTCGCCTCGGCGGCATTGTTGACTTTGGGAACCACCACACCATCCGCACCGAAATCGATGAGCTTGGAAAGCGTCGAGGGATCGTGCGACGGCGGACGGACAAGGAGCGCGGTCTTTCCGCCGCGTCCTGCCCGCAGGAGATTCGGAACGGCAGGCAATGTGACCTCGCCATGCTCCATATCGATCAGAACGAAGTCCAGACCGGCAATAACGGCCATCTCCAGGAACATCGGGTTCGGAGCGAACATCCACGGGCCGATAACAACACGCCCGTCCAGAATTTCCTGCCTGAAAGTCATATCTGTTCCAACCGGTTAGTCCGCGCCGAGAAGGCGGTAAGGCAAATGCGGATCAGACCGCCAATATGTGAAACTTACGCCGCTTTGCATGCGCTCTCAAACACTGAATGACAGGCAA
>CAYOUP010000245.1:0-5587 GCA_964407125.1 uncultured Hyphomicrobiaceae bacterium
TCAAATGTCAAATTCAAAAGCTCCACTAGAAACATATATTTAGCTAGTGGTTCTTGTGACCGAAACATTTGCAAATGTGGTTGCCGCACGGGGATGCAAATGTTTCGGTCGAACCACTAGTACAGCTTATCCGCCGGAAATCCTAAAAGTGCTCTCGGCAAATGGAGTAGGATTTCCGGCAGGGTGTACTTGCCTGATAGTGTTGGGTTCAATAGTCCGAGACGCGATTGATTCGGGAAGCGAGCGAGCACAAAACCGCAGGGAAAACGATGAACGAGGTGCAGGTCGAAATCCAGAAGCTCACAGAGAGCTTGTGGGTGAAAATCGCGAATTTGTACTCCATCTGGACGCTCTACCAGATCGCCATAATCCTGGCCTGTTACGTCGTGGCACTCGGTATCGCGGCACTCCTTGAGCCACCGATCGAGGCTCGCCTGAGAAAAATCGAGCAACAACCGCAGCTTCTGAGATTTCTTGCCGTGCTGCTGCGAAGGCTCAAATGGTTCATTTTCCCGGCTCTGCTCTGGGGCAGCGCGGCCATCATTCGCGAATTGACCTGGCCGAGCCACAGCTACTTCGTCGTCATGGCCGCGAGCCTGGCCATGACCTGGGTCACGGTCAGCGTGCTGTCACGCCTGTTTCGAAATCGCTCGCTTGCACGGATCATTGCGTTATGTGCGTGGACCGTGGCTGCGCTCTACATTATCGGGTGGCTTGATCCGACTGTTAAATTCCTCGATTGGGCCGCAGTCTCCTTCGGTAACGTTCGCATCTCGCTCTACACGGTGCTCAAGGGGCTGACCGTCCTGCTTGTTCTGCTATGGATCGGCAAGATCATCGGTAATCTGATCGAGCGGCAGGCAAAGGGCAGCGATCTGCTCAATCCCAGCATGCAGGTCCTGTTGAGCCAGCTTGCGAAGACCCTGGTCTTCATCATCGCCGCAACGGCAGCTCTCTCCGCAGCCGGGCTCGATCTGACCCTTCTGACAGTCTTTTCAGGCGCCCTCGGACTTGGGCTGGGATTTGGCTTGCAGAAAGTGATGTCGAATCTGGCGAGCGGCTTCATCATGCTGCTGGATCGTTCGATCAAGCCGGGCGACGTCATCGAACTGGGCGATACTTTCGGCTGGATTACATCCATTCACGCACGCTACGTCTCCGCAGTGACGCGTGACGGCGCCGAATATCTGATCCCGAACGAGCACTTCATAACCGAGCGCGTCGTCAACTGGTCCTACACCAACCGCAAGATCCGGCTGGAAGTCAAATTCGGAGTGGACTACGCCAGCGATCCCCATCTGGTCCGCAAGGTGGTGGGCGAGGCGATCCGGGGTATTCCACGCGTTCTGGATGAGCCGGCGCCCGTCTGTCATCTCGTCGCGTTTGGGGACTCTTCGCTCGACTTCGTGGTCCGTTTCTGGATCTACGATCCGGAGGGAGGAATTACCAATATCCAGGGCGCGGCTCTCCTGGCGATCTGGGATGTGCTCAAACTCAACAACATTGCGATCCCCTATCCCCATATGACACTTTTGCGCCGGGCGCAGCACTTGCCGGAAGATAGATCAACCGACGCCCGGTCCGCAGGCAAGATCGAAGAAGCCGAACCATCCTGACCGGCACACAACAATGCCGCCCCCTCACACATGCCTTAAACCGCCAATTCACCAGCCCCATTCGCCGCAATCGTCTGCGGCTGCCCGGTCTCGAAATCCAGATCCTGAATCTTCTGGCTCCGGCTGGCGATCTTGTTGGTCGACGTCACCATCTTCTCGACATCACTGCCGAGCAGGCCGAAATGTTTCTGGAAATCGAGCACGCGGTCCTTCAGGCGGTTCACATCCGTCAGCAGCGTCCCGACCTCGCGCTGAATGACGCTGGCCTGCTCGCGCATGCGCACATCCTTCATGATCGCCTGCATGGTCTGCACCGCAAGCATAAGCATGTTCGGCGAAACGATGAAGACCCGCGACCGGTGCGCCTTCTGGATGATGTCGGGGAAGTTTTCATGCAGATCGGCATAGATCGACTCCGACGGCACGAACATCAGCATGGAATCCTGCGTTTCGCCGGGGAGCGTGTATTTCACGGCGATGTCATCGACATGCTTGCCGACATCGGTGCGCACACGCCTGACCGCCTCCTTGCGCGTGGCATCATCTGCGGCACTGCGCAGCGCCTCGAAGGCTTCCAGCGGAAATTTGGCGTCGATCACGAGACCGGCGGACGAGCCCGGCAGCATGATCAGGCAGTCCGGACGCTTGCCGTTCGACAGCGTCGCCTGAAAAGTATAGGCGCCGGTCGGCAGGGCGTCCTTGATGATGGTCTCCATGCGAAGCTGGCCGAAAGCACCGCGCTGCTGCTTGTTGGCGAGAATATCCTGAAGCGAGACCACCTGCGTCGAAAGCTCGGTGATGTTGCGCTGGGCCGTGTCGATAACCGCCAAGCGCTCGTTGAGCTGCGTCAGATGCTCCGTCGTCCGCCGCGCGGTCTGCTCAAGATTGGTGCCGACCGACTGCGACACGCGGTCGAGCCGCTCGTTCAGGCTCCGGCTCAGCTCGGCCTGATTGCTTCCGGCAAGCTCCGAAACAAGCTTGAGCTGCCCCTGCAATGTGGCGAGTTCCATTTCGACCTGACGCGCCTGGGCCTGACGCTCCGTGGCTTCGCGCGCACGGTCCTTGCCATTGCTCCATAGCAAGACCACAAGCGCGACCAGCGCGCCGAGCGCAAGGAGCGCAAACACGGCGAAAACCGCGACCGGATCGATGGCGAGCCCGAACACCTGCCAGGACTGGAATTTCTCCATAACATCCCCTTTTCGTACCAAACTCGCAGACTATCGCGATTCCACTATGAACGAAAAGAGAACAAATACTGACACTGGATAACATCGGAGACGTTGACCGGGGACAGCAATCGCCTTATTTCACTTTCATGGCCAAGCTTGAGATCATACAATTTCCGGAGCCTATACTCCGGAAGACCGCCGCGCCCGTCGAAAGGATCGACGAGGAGACGCGGCAGCTTCTGGACGACATGATGGAAACCATGCGCGCCGCGCCCGGTGTCGGGCTTGCCGCGCCGCAGATCGGACTGTCACGGCGCATATTCGTCATGGATCCGGCGCGCGATAAGGAAGAACCGAACCCGCATTTCATCATCAACCCGGACATTCTCGAAAGCGGCGACGAGATGCGCGTTTATGAGGAAGGCTGCCTGTCCATTCCCGGCATCTATGCCGAGGTCGAGCGGCCATCGCGTATTCTGATGCGCTATATCAATCGCGACGGCGAGCAACGCGAGGACTGGTTCGAGGGTCACGCCGCTACCGTCGCACAGCACGAATACGACCATCTGAACGGCGTCATGTTCATCGATCACCTTTCGCGGCTGAAGCGCAATGTGCTGATCCGCAAATTCCGCAAGATGCGCAAGTCCGAGGACGGCGAGGCGTAAATCAGGCAACGGAGCGCGGCAGAGACACATGGAGCCATTACGGGTCATCTATATGGGCACGCCGGATTTCGCCGTGCCGCCGCTCAGCGAGATCGTGGCCGACGGCCATGACGTGCTGGCGGTCTATTCCCAGCCGCCGCGCCGCTCGGGACGCGGGATGGCCACGCGCAAATCGCCGGTTCAGGCTTTTGCAGAGGAAGCGGGCATTCCGGTCTTCACGCCGGCGACGCTCAAAGATCCCGAAGTCCAGCAGCAGTTCTACGCCCATGACGCCGAAGTCGCCGTCGTTGCCGCTTACGGTCTGCTCTTACCGAAACCGATTCTGGATGCGCCGGAATATGGCTGTCTGAACATTCATGCCTCGTTGCTTCCGCGCTGGCGGGGCGCCGCACCGATCAATCGTGCGATCATGGCCGGCGACCGGGCCTCCGGCGTTGCCATCATGCGGATGGATGAGGGGCTCGATACCGGGCCGGTCTGCATGGGCGAGCGCATCACCATCGGTATCGACATGACGGCGGGCGAATTGCATGACGAGCTTTCGCTGCTCGGCGCAAAACTGATTTCCCGCACCCTGGCCGATCTCGGCCACGGACAACTCGTCTTCCGGCCGCAGCCGAAGCAGGGCGTCACCTATGCCCGGAAGCTGACCAAGGAAGAGCAGCGTATCGACTGGTCGCAGCATGCCCAGGAGGTCCATAACCGGATACGCGGCCTGTCGCCGTCGCCGGGTGCGTGGTTCGAGGCGCTGCTGTCCGGTAGCAGTGAGCGGATAAAGGTCCTGCGCTCCGTTGTCGTACCGGGGCGCGGCGAGCCGGGAACGCTGCTGGACTCACAGCTCACCGTCGCCTGCGGACAGCAGGCCGTGCGGCTGACACGCGTCCAAAGAGCAGGCAAGAAACCGATTCTGGGCGCGGAATTCCTGCGCGGCTTCCCGCTGGCGAAGGGTACGCAATTCGGCTGAATGCGGTGATTGCAATTGATACGTAAACGTAAAATAACGTCACTTCGGAAGCTGCATCAGCAGCTATCCGGGGGTGCATGACGCACAATCGAACGAGACCCCGGATGGCGTTTTGGATTTCCAGCAGTGGCAGCTTGAGGGATCAGGCTGCCACTGCTGGAAAATGCTGGAAATGGTTATAGCTCATTGGCTTGGAGCTATTTCTTGCCACAGAAAATGTCTTGCAAAACCGTCATGAGACGGCGCACATCTTCATGAACAAGACTGTAGTAAATCGCCTTGCCCTGCCTGCGCGGTGCAACGATACCATCCATTCGCAGCCTTGCCAGTTGCTGTGAAACAGCCGGCTGGCGCATGGAAAGCATGGTCTCCAGCTCGGTGACCGACTGCTCGCCCTTTAACAAGAGGCACAGCAGCATCAGCCGCGGCTCATGTGCAAGCGCTTTCAGGAGGTTGCTGGCCTCGCGGGCCCGCTCCCGTAGATCCTCAAGCTCTTCTGATGCAAGCCCCGGTGATTTGTTCCCCTTTACTGCAACAGCTGTGTAATCTTCTGTTTCACTCATAGACAAACCGAATTCAACCTTATCAAGGCGCATTTACCCCTGCCCCATCACTCAATGCGATGATCTAGAAAGCTTTGCAGAGCATGCCCCTTGGCCGCGGATTTCCGCGCTTGTCCGGCAATGCGAACAAACGATTACATGGAGATAATGTTTGCCAAATTCGCCTTGATAGTCAGAGCTGCCCCCGTAGCTCAAAGAATCGTTTATACTCTTACCCTTCCCTCAGTCGCATTCAAAATTCAAGCCGTAATCATCCTGATCTATATCGAAAAAAGTGAAACTGTATTCCCGTTGCATTTAAACACTAATTCAGCAGCGGACAGAGATCGTCTGACTGATACCTTGATAGCGGTGTAAAAAATCCATTAAAATTATGACATTTCTAACCTTGAACAACCGAGTCGTCGAAATTGTATAATTTATATGCAATTGAAGAATGAATTATTGAACTGCGTCGGATTAAACATCATTTCTTCTTGATAGATTTCTTAAATTCCATGATAATATTCAGCTCATTAAGCAGTGCGTGATTATCGGAAACCCTTGCCACTTCACATCAACATCGAAATTCCAAAAAACGCACGTGTTGTCTGTGCATGTTTAC
>CAYOUP010000246.1:0-5567 GCA_964407125.1 uncultured Hyphomicrobiaceae bacterium
AAGGACCCTTCACAATAAGAACAGCATAGTCTCCGCATCTCAACTCAACCTTCTCCATAGGCGGCTCGAAGGTGAAATCCTTATCGACCGTAAAGCCTGCATGAGAGCGAAGTTTTTCCTCCGGAACGCTGCCCGGATCATCATAATAGACGCCGATCATGCGCGCGCCCGGCTTCAGCAGATTGCGGCTTGTAAACCATCCACCAGCCAGTTCGAATGCCTTGCCGACCTCCATATAGGAACCCTTATGCGGGATTGCCGCCAATGTCGCAGGCTGTAATGTCCTGATCTCAACGGAGTAATCGCTCATTGATTCTGGTCCTTTTGCATTGTTAAAGGCGGCATGGCTGCCGTTCTTGCGGAAGGATGCAGGCGGCATTCCGTGGGCCGCGGTAAATGCGCGGGTGAACGCGTGAACACTGCCATAGCCGGCCCTTCGCGCGATGTCCTCGACACTTATCTCCGTATGCGCCAGGCGCTGGGCGGCATGATGAAGCCGCAGCCGCTTGATCGTTGCGGCAATCGTCTCTCCCTGTATGGAACGGTAGATGCGATGCCAGTGATAGGGCGACAGGCAAGCGACAGCGGCGAGTTGATCGAGGTCTATGTCCTCCTCGATGTGATCGTGAATGTAAGCGACCACGCGAAGCAGGCGCGCCTCATAATCCACCCAGTCCGTCTGTCTCGTCATGGTTCCTGCTCTTATCTGGCCCGATGGCAGATCAGCATGAAACGATTTGATAAATCTTGCTGACTTCGCGGGCCCCGTGTTTTTGCGAAGATTGACATAACATATCTGTCACTCTAGCGTTTCTGCGGGGAATTTCTGTTGGGGCGTAAAATGAAGATCGACCGGCTTAATCTTATTGTTCTTATCCTATTTCCGATAATAGCTCTGGGGACAATCAAGCTCACCAATATGGTGCTTCCAGCCAAATATTACTTCAGCCTGTCAAAGCTTGCCAAAGGCGCCGACGAGCCGTTCATCGTCGATCCGCCAAGCGTGACGGAAGCGAAATTCTGCGGTCTGCTCAAGAAGTATGATGTTGAGTCCGGCGATGTGAACCTGCCTTATATCGATTGCGATAATCTGGGCGCTGCCGGTCAGCAGACGGTAGCTTACAAGCCCACGGCAGATGAACGCGATCTGATCTACCGGCTGGCGTTCCAGAATGATCAGCGTGCGATCGCGGCGCTTTCGGCTGACATCAATGCTGTCCCGCGCCAGCCGATGGCCCAGGAGCGGCTTGAGGAGATTTTGAACACCTCCCGCTCGGTCAAAGCTGCCTATGATGCCCTGTCATACGACTATGCGAACCGCTACCGGAACCTGTCCTATAGCAGTGACGGTCAACTCATTTCCTTTTCCAACGCCGTATTTCAGACCATCACCAGCCAGCACCAGAGACCGGAAAGCGGCTTTCAGCAGAGCCAGTTCAATCAGCAGCAGCCAAGCCTCTCCCCGGAAGAGATGGCTCGCATAAGACAAGCCCATCAAAACTTCCTCAATGCCTATTACAGCGCCAACCTCTCAAGCTCTGTACACAACATCGCCGCCAGCGATATCGACACGATACTGAAAGATCTCTACTCCGCAGACACCATCCCGATAAGCTTCGCGCAATTCTATACGGCTCAACCCGCTGACAAGGTTCAGGATCTGCTGAAAGCGAGTTTTGCGCAGGCCAATCTCGATCTGGACTATACGGAGAAGGTCCGTAAGGAAATCCTGTCCGACGTTTCACAGACCGGGATACCCAGTTACGCAGTTTCCGCCCTTGCCCGCGTTGCGCCGATTTTCCTCGTTGCAATTCTGTTCGGCATCTATTTCGGCCGCAGCGATGTCCTGTCGATCGCAGCTGCAGCCGGTCTTCTGGCGTTTCTCCTGGTCTGGCCGATTATCCTGCTTTGGGACACCGTCGTTCAAAGCCAATGGGCCAGTTACAGGGAAATCTTCCTTGGCATGTACTTACTCTATATCATCGCATTCTTCGCCGTCGCATGGTGCGGTTCGCTAATCGGAGCCTATATCGGCGAAAAAATGCACTGGCACAAGCCGCTGGTACAGAGCAATGGCGATGAAGCGATGTCGCCGAAAGGCTATGGCAAGGAAATCTTCGTCAGCCTCATGGCCAGCACCATCTTCTCGCTCGTTGCCTTTTCGATGAACCTTATTCTTCCGCTGAGCACGTGAAGGTCATTGCGCTGATTTTGCTGGCCGCCGGTATCGCGGTTCTTGCCGATCAGCTCATGCACAGGACGCAACTCGAAGGATTGAGCCGGGAGGCCGACAACGATCCCGACCTTGCTGCGGCGCATATGCTGGAAATCGCGCCGCTGCCCGATTGCCCTGCTTCCGGCGGCCTGGAGATGCGAACCGCCGCGCAAGCTTTGTTCACGATCGAGAAGGTCGCAACGAGCAGAACCGAACATGCTGTTGAATGGACGCTCGCCTGGCTGTCCCGCATTTTGGGGGTCTCGGCGCCCGATCTTTCCTATGGTCCCGGCCAGATCCGACCCTCGACCTTGCTTGAAATCGCGGCCACGAAAGACTTGCCGCAGGCTCAACGCGCTGCGCTCCGGAATGCCGCCCTTGAGCCATTGCAACTTTTCGACGAATGCAGGGCCCTGTCATTGGCTGAGCTGATGATCCGCCACCAACATGCCGCGCCGCCCTCTGAAGACGCGCTGATGCCGCGGAGCCAGCTCACACAGATTGCAAGAGACTGGAACGGACAGAAGGAGGCAGGCAATGCGGATGCCTTCATTGCAGGGCTGCGCTATCAGCGCCTGGTCTACGAAGTTTTCCAGCGCCTGCGTTTCGAGAGGCTCCGCAAATAGCCGCCCGGCGGGCGCAAAAATTCATTGCAGGATTGTGCCGGACAATACAGCTATTATATCTCATCCATACTTATAAACGGCAAATCATGACGCATAGCGATACTGACATCCCGACCGAGATCCGGCTCAATCCCGCGAAAGACGAGCTGAAAATTACATTCGATAACGGCAACGTTTTCGCTTTTTCAGCGGAATTCCTGCGGGTCATGAGTCCGAGTGCGGAAGTGAAGGGGCACACGCCCGATCAGAAGAAAACCGTCGGCGGCAAAAAACATGTGACGATCGCGCAGATCGAGGCGACAGGGAACTATGCCATCCGCCCCAAGTTCAGCGACGGGCACCAGACGGGGCTGTATTCCTGGAGCTATCTCTACGAACTTGGAGAGAATCAGGAAAAGCTCTGGAACGATTATCTGGACGAACTCGAACAAAAGGGCATGAGCCGCGACCGCGAGCGGACATAATGTGTCCTTGCTGCATAGCTGACTGGTGCAGCGATTTATTACTCATCAGCACCAATGAATAACAGCTCGTGTGAAAAAACTGTCGCAAATCTATGATAGCAAGCTCGCCTGAACTCAACTTGAGGCGGAAAACGATTCGAGCCCCATGACCGGCGCCGTGAACAGAACGGTCCGCCGCTTGTGGCTACGGGCATTGAGATCTGCGCGCCGCAAGGTGTCGGACCGTAGGAGACAAAGCTTGCTTGCGAAATTACCGCCAGCCACGGAGACGGGCGAGCGTGATGCCGGGCAGCGGCTGTACCGCAGGCGCTGGCTGCTCGCCGTCAGTACTGGCGTCATCCTGTTTTTCGTGGGAATTTACGAGCTTCCGCTGTTGCCGGCGCTGATCGGATTTGCCGCCATCATGGCCGGAGCCGCTTTCATACCGCGCGAGGGCGTGCGCAATCCTCTGCGTCTGCAATTCCTTGAGGCCGAACAATCGCCGCCCACCGATATCGGTCTGGCAATGCTGAATGCGCTTCCCGCGCCGGCGGTTCTCCTTGACCCTTTCGGCCGCATCGCCAGCTTCAATGAGCTTGCATCGGACTTCTGGCCTGCCCTGCGCAAAGGGGATCACATCTCCGGCGTCATGCGCGATCCGGGCGTCCTCGATGCTATCGCAAAAGCGCATCTGACGCCGGGCAGACGCGCCGTCGTCAGCTTCGAACAGCGCGTGCCCATCGAGCGCCATACGGAAGCGACGATCAGCTGGATCGCCAAGGACAGCAAGCTTCGGCTTGGCTCGGTTCCCGCGATCATGATCTATATCCGTGATCTGACGGAACAGGAGCGACTGGACAGTCTCTATACGGATTTCGTCGCCAATGCGAGCCACGAGCTGCGCACGCCGCTTGCATCCGTCATCGGATATATCGACACGCTTCGCGGCGCGGCCCGCAATGACGAAAAGGTCCGCGACCAGTTTCTGGACATCATGGCCCGTCAGGCGCACCGCATGGCGCGGCTTATCGAGAACCTGCTGTCACTGAGCCGCATCGAAATGCGCGTTCATCTCAGACCGCAAACTCGCGTCGATCTCAACGACATCGCTCAGCATGTATTGACCGATCTGCGCCCGTTGGCAGAACAGACCGGCGTGGCCTTTCATCTCACAACTCTGCCCGAGGCGGCATGGATCCTGGGCGAACGGGACGAACTGGTGCAGGTCATCACCAATCTCGTGGATAATGGCGTGAAATACGGACGCAATGGCGGCAATGTCTGGCTGACGATCTCGCGCGGCAAGGCGAATGGCGACCGCGGACGATTTCTGCTGACGGTGCGCGACGATGGCGAGGGGATCGATGAAAAGCATCTCCCGCGCCTGACCGAGCGGTTTTACCGCGCCAATGATGTAAGTAACCAGAAGTCCGGCACGGGCCTTGGACTGGCTATCGTGCAGCATGTGGTGAACCGCCATCGCGGCGAACTGCGGATCAGCTCGGAGATCGGCAAGGGCTCTTCGTTCACCATATCGCTCGCCGAGGCCTGCACGCCCGAATAGCGGCGCAACCTCCGCAAGGCTGGTGAATTGATTAACACGCCCTCGAACGAGCGCGGTTTATCAACAGAATATCCAAGTGTTTTCAAATAGATGCGCTGTCATAATAACTTTATGCAACTGTCATAAAAGTTACGGGGCGCGATTGATAAGACTTGAGCCGGGTAGCAGGTCTCACACTTGTCACCTTGAGAATGCGCGAAATCTAAGGAGATTATCAGTGAAAATTCGTTCTATCGTGCTTGCGGCGGCGGCGGCTTTGTCCATGGCAGCCAGCGCGCCTGCTTTTGCGGCCGACATCTCCGGTGCCGGCGCCACCTTCCCTTATCCGGTTTATGCAAAATGGGCGGACGCCTACAAGAAAGAGACGGGCATCGGCCTGAACTACCAGTCGATCGGCTCCGGTGGCGGCATCAAGCAGATCAAGGCCAAGACCGTCACCTTCGGCGCTTCCGACGCTCCGCTTTCCGGCGAGGACCTCGACGAGATCGGTCTCGCGCAGTTCCCGATGGTCATGGGCGGTATCGTGCCGGTCGTGAACCTCGAAGGCATCAAGCCGGGCGAACTGGTTCTGGACGGCGACACGGTCGCCAAGATCTTCCTCGGCGAAATCACCAGCTGGGATGACGCAGCGATCAAGAAGCTGAACCCCGATGCCAAGCTGCCGGCGCAGGCGATCGCGGTCATCCACCGTTCGGACGGATCGGGCACGACGTTCAACT
>CAYOUP010000247.1:0-5552 GCA_964407125.1 uncultured Hyphomicrobiaceae bacterium
AACATCCGGGACTTGATTTCTAATCCTGTCGCTGGAATTATCTGTTGAGCCGTTATCCACGACGATAATCGCGATATTCGAATAATCCTGTGCGTACAAGGATTCCAGACACTCAATTGTCAAGTCTGCTTCGTTCCAATTAAGAATAACAAATGTAGTAAAGGGTTCTCTTGGAACATGGCAGGGATTGCTCATGTGCTCACCTCAAGATCCCATGCTTTCTTTCAAGTTCAAGGATTTCATCGTACGTTCCTAGATCAGAATACGTGCCATTCTCCAAAAAAACTCCTCGAAATGGAAAACCTGCCTTGATGGCTGAGTTCATGATGTCCGCGAAATCCGCTTCTCCTTTCGCGATACTATCATTTAAGAATTCCGTGAATCTGGGTTTCCAGACGATGCACCCCCAGGTGTGGTTGTGATCCGTCTCTTTTGGTTTGTCGACGATCTCTGTGACAGCACCACTCTCCTCCATGCACACTTTGGCACCTTTTTCTGGGTGGTCGCTGGGAAAAACGCCAAGAATTACCTCATCCTTCTCACTAGAGACCTCGATCAGATACTTAAAAACATTCTTAGGTGTCATAATTGTGTCGGCCATACCAAAGCAGACGGTTTTTCCACGGGCTAAATGATGAGCTGAGTTTAGTGCATGCGCCAACCCTGGAGATTTGGAAGATGTATCGTTCTCACGCTTCTCCTGGACGACGTAACTCAATGCACATCCAAACCGATTGCCATCACCAAAGTACCCGATAAGTTGGTGTTTAGTTTCATTGATCACGAATATGGTGTGCTCCACGCCAGATTCAATTAGATTTTCGAGTACAAACTGAGCAATCGGCTTATAGCGATTTTCGCGAATAATTGGGTAGAGTTCCTTTGGGTATGGCAGCCGTAGGCGTATTCCTTTCCCAGCCGCGGGTATCAGACCAATTAAATCTTGGCTCATGTTCAAACTCAGCCCCACCTTCTCCGAATTGTTCTTCACGTTTCTCGGGCTTATTCGGGGATGTCTAGATCGTTATGCTAATCATGAAATGATGATCTCATCGAACATTGGTTCATAGTTTGTTCCACGATATAGGTTTCTCAACTCCTGAAAATTGATTACTACCTCGCGAAGATTATCACTTGTGACCTTTAATGTGCTGCTCGTAACTAGCCTCGGTGTTATTCCCAGGAAATGGAACACTCGATATAAAAACGAATCTTTGTCAATCAACAAATCCTCATAAAAGAGATTGAGCGTAGGTAGATCTAAGCTTCTTACATAGTCCTCCAGTTCCATGTCCCTTGTTTCCCTCTTTCGTAGAACAGTATCGAACTCCACTGGATCTATAACGAAGGGTTCGGGTCTATTAGACGCATTATATAGTCCCCATTTCCCTGTTGACTCTGAAAGCCGTGTCCCGTTTAGGTGAGAGACTACAGCCTTTATCTTATTACGGCGTTGCATGTGGAAGATGCGGCATTTTCTATCATGTAATAATTGTGCAAATTTGGAAGGGTCCGACAGATGCACGTACTTCGCATTAAAGCCCATCGATCCAATTGCGCTTACCAGCGGAGGTGTGAGCCATCTGCCGGCCATTTTATTCTGCTCGTCTCCATCCCTATCTTTAAATTCAAGGGACTTTTCTCCAAGCGCACGAACTTGAGGATGCGAGTTCAACATACTGGTTAAGTAGCTGCTACCAACTCTTCCAACGAGAAACAGTACGTAGAGATTAACTTGATGTCGAGTGAACAAAAGAGGCATTTTGACTTCCTTCAGGATGGAATGCGTGGACAGAGTTATCAATCAGGTGGAATTTCGAACTCAATCATAAATGCACGACACTATTCCTTGTGTCACCAAGCATATCTTGATATGCAAAAACTATGAGATATTTCACAAAACATAAAACAAGAAGTACTTGAGTATCGTTGCAGCACCTTAATCAGGTTTAGAGAGTTGCTACCCTTCGGCAAAATTAGCTAGATAATGTTCAATAGTCTGGGCTGATTTACTCCAAGTCCATTTGTTGATCACATATTCACGAGCCTGCAAACCAAACCTCTTGCGTTTTTCGTGATCTGCAAGTAGTGAGGTGACTGCCTCTGCAAAGCAAATTGGATCTCGGTCAACCAATAGGCCAGTAACCTGGTGGACGATACTCTCTTGGACCCCTCCTTCGCATACACCAACCGCTGGTGTTCCACAAGCCATTGCTTCAAGAGGAACAAGACCAAAGGGCTCAAGCACAGGGGAATAAACGAGCAGTAGAGCTTTGTTGTACAAAACACGAAGTTCATCTGTCCCAAGGTTAATTAATATCCGTATCTTCACGCCTTTCTGAATGGCAAGATCTTCAATATATTTTTTTTCAAGGGGATCTATTCGGTTACAGGCCAATCGTAACTCTAATCGTTGGCTCTCTGGTATACATGCCAAACTCTTGATCAGGAAATCAAACCCTTTACGGGGAGAAAGCTCACTAACTGAGAGTAAATAGTCTTCTTTATTTATTCCCGGAATGGGATAGAAACTATCTACATCAACACCATAGTATGCGACCGGTGTGTCAATGTTGTAGCCAATTCTCATCAGTTCTTGAGTGAAAAATGAGTTCGCTAATAGTAAATTTGTGCTCCTGGCGCTTTTTTCTTGATGTATTTTAAGCCTACACCAGTACAGCCTGATTAATGGGTCAACATGGTCTAGAAATATCCGGGCAGGATTCGATCTTGTATAGGGTCTATCGACATTACGAATATATGCAGGTCCAAATGCCTCATGTAGATAATATACAGATGGGGTAATCAAGTATTGCAACAATATTGGGATCGACGAATATCTACACGTATTAACGAAAACAACATCATATTTGTTTGCATCGATAGATTTGGCAATTTTCTGACTCAATTCGGCCAGTTGCCTTAGATTTCGTAATCGCTGCAGTTGATTCAAGCGACCAAAGGGGCTTGTGTATTGCCTATTCGATTTGAAACCAAATTCAAAGTGATTCCTCACAAAAGGGCGGATATCGCAAAACTCGTGCTCGGAGTCATGCATTGTATATACATCTATCTCGTGATTCGTTACTAAACGGCGAGTCCATTCGAAAAGTGCACGTTTAGCACCACCGCTGGGAAGATTATGATAGATCGCAATCCTCATCATTAGGTTCCTGATTGTTTATATGGGGATTTCTTGATTTGATTCCGAACCCCCAGGGTGCGAATCCGTAAGACTAGCTTACAAAGGTTCGGGTCAATATTATGTAAAAGACTTATGATTTTGCCACGGATATCATGAGGATTTAAAACCACTGAATGATGCAACCACTCCCTTACCCAGGTCTCATCTTCGCCTGCCACAATCAGTTTGCTCGCCATTAATCGATATAACCTTGCGCGATCATCTTCAGGCAGTTCTTTAAATTCTGGGCTTTTAGTTATCACTGATTGTCGATCAGGAAAACTAACCAATAAATTGACGAGCAGGTCATAAAAAACGGCTATTCGTGTCTCCAACGAGCAATTCTTGAAATCATCTAATTGAATTGATTTAAACCTACATGTAGCTAGGTCTAATAACCTTCTCTGATTATCTGTTGTCGAAGATATGTTGGTCGAATGCAGGCGATAAACACACGTGATTCTATCGACATATCCGAATAAGGCATAGACTGAATAACGAATAAAGAAATCCCAATCTGGTCCAATAATAATTTTCGGATCGAATCTTAGATTATAGTGAGTGATTATCCTTCGCCGGATAACCACACATAAAGGTGGGCCAAAGACATCAGGAGCTCTCACAATTTCTTCAAAAACCCGATCTTCAAATGGCCCCCTTCTCCAGCTTTGTAAAGTTTGTATTGGGTTTTTGTCTTGATCGCAATAGTACCCATCCGTATAGACACCATCAACACTGTTGTGTCTCAACATATACTTAATAGTCTCCTTCAAGTGGTGGGGGAGGTAATAATCATCAGCGTCAAGGAAGGCTACATAATCACCCTGCATGTGATCCAGGGCAGTGTTTCGTGCGACTGATTCTCCTCCATTCGGTTGATGAATCACTTTTATCCTAGGATCATGATAGCTAGACGCGATCGTAGCTGTACCCTCAGTTGAGCCATCGTCTACAACAATTAGTTCCCAATTTGAGTAAGTTTGGGATAAGACGCTTTCTATGGCCTCACCGATGAATTGCTCCGCGTTATACGCAGGCATCATTACGCTGACCAAATTAGGCTCGATCATTACCCGTTTCCTTCAATCAGGGACATCCCACTTCACACAAATGCACCACAATAGAGCCCTCTATATGTCATCTTTTGCGGCTCTGTCAATATTTCGAGACCCCATCAAACATCTTATTAAAGTGTGTGTCTATGTACTGAGCCTTGAGATTGTCGCGTGTGATTTTAAGCGTCTTCCCGCTCACCTTCTATGGACGGACTTCCAAGAATTGAAAGAGCTGATTGAGGAACTCCTGCTGGTCTCTTAGCAAATCTTCGTAAAATAGGTTTGCAGTGGGTAGATCCAGACTCCGGATGTAATCAGAAAGCTCTTCATCCTTCTTTTCGCGATGGTGTAGGAATACATCAAATTGCTTGAGATCAACTGTAGGAGGCTTTAGCCTGTCCCTCTCTTCGAACAGACCCCACATCCTGTTTGTTTGTAAAATCGCCTCCCATTGATGCGGGAGGTGACAGCCCTCACGCGGTTCCGCCGCTGCATATGCAGTATCCTTGAACCTCTCGACCGGATCAATTTTGCGAAGCTTACGCTGTCGACAAGATGAATGAGCTTCACTTTGAAGCCACGCGCCTGATGCATTCCGATGAGAGGTGGGCTTAATAATCGCTCGGTCCACTGTAGTTGTGCTTCCCCGCCATTTTCTCAAGGTCGCGCAGTTCTTCACTCATCGCGTGAATATCTGGATGGGATTGTAGTAACGTTGTTAAATAAGTGCTTCCGACCCGACCAACAAGAAAAAGCACATAGTTTGTAACTCCCGAACCCCCAAAAAGCCTACGATTAGGAATATTCATGCGAAGTACTCCAATGAGGGTGTTGAACAAGTCCGCTAATCAAACCGGCAGCCCCCTCCCCAAATAGGCTTGTGAATTCCAGGCAGCGGGAGCTCGAGCGCGGTCCTGGATGAGACCTATTCCGGCCTCGATTCGTGCCTCGTCCTTTTCTCTGTTGCCTCCTTCTTGCCTCTTCTCGAATCCCTGCCCATCAGGCCGCCAGCCTGGCCCGGCCTTTGAAATTTGTGCCGCTCAGCAGCTTCACCAGGCGTTTCAGGTTGAGGGCAAGGGCGGTCAGGATCGCCTGAAGCCCATAGCGTAGAAGTCCCACATAGCGGCACCTGGCGAGACCATGTACCTGTTTCGCTTCGCCGAACTTGCGCTCGATCTTGTAGCGTTCACTCAATCCCGCCTGGTACTCCGGGGTGGCCTGAAGCTCCAACCAAATCGCCTTGTTGGCATCCTTCTTCTGCGTGCGGTAGTCATGTAGACGAATGGCGGAATGCAGCCCCTTACTTTCGAGCA
>CAYOUP010000248.1:0-5519 GCA_964407125.1 uncultured Hyphomicrobiaceae bacterium
AGGATCGGTTTGTAGAGAAAGCGCTTCAGCAACCACACCAGGATGACGAAGTTGAGCACTTGCGCACCGACAGTGAACCAATCGATGAGCATGGGTTATTTTCCCGCCGCTTGCGCGATCACATGATTCCAGAATGGATTGGCGAAAATCAGAATCATTGAGACGACGAAGCAGTAGATTGCAACAGACTCGATCATCGCCAGGCCCACGAACAAGGTGCGTGTGATTGTCGCCGCGGCGTCGGGCTGCTGCGCGAGCGAACGCAAGGCCGTGGCGACCGCATATCCTTCGCCGAGCGCGGGGCCGATGCTCCCTAGGGCGATCGTCAGGCCGGCGGTGACGATCGAAGCGATGGCTATAAACGTCATGCTATCCATGATGTTGCCTCTTGTTATCCTTTCTGTACTTCAATGCTTGGTTTGGGCTTGCGTCCGCGCGTGGCCGCTGCGATATAAACCGCCGCCAGAATGCTGAAGATGTAGGCCTGCACCATACCGGTGAGCAGACCGAGTGCGCTCATGGCGATCGGGAAGATCAAGGGCGTGATAGTCAGCAAGATCGCCAGGATCATCGTGCCGCTCATCATGTTGCCGAACAGGCGGACCGCCAGAGCCAGCGTGCGGGACACTTCGCTGACGATGTTGAACGGCAGCATGATGACTGTCGGTTCGACATAGGATTTGAGGTAGCCGCCGAGCCCCTGCTCCTCGATGCCGAAGAACGGCACGGCCACCAGCACGCACAGTGCGAGTGCCGCTGTCGTGGAGAGCGACCCCGTCGGCGGTTCGTAGCCGGGAATGACGGTGCACAGGCTGGCCGACGCGACGAAAAGAAACAGCGTCCCCAGAAAACCCATATAGGTCTTCGGGCTGCGAAGGCCGACGTCGGCGATTTGCTTTTCTATTCCGGTGACGACGATTTCCAGCAAGTTTTGCCAGCGGGACCGTGTCAGCTCCGTCGAGAGGTTGCGGGTGATGAGCTTGGAGCCCACAGCCAGCACGAGCATCAAGGCCCAAGTGAAGGCAATCGTGCCGTTGAGCTTGAGAAACCCATGCTGCCAGAAGATCATCTCGTCGGGACTAAGGCGCATAGCTGGCCGCCTGAGAGTTGGAGACACGATGTCCCACAGGCGGGCGAGTAAGCCGCTTCACGACGAGGCGTGCTACGATAAAGCCGATGAGACAGAACAGCCATCGCTGCCAGGAGACTTGTCCGACAAGATAAAATCCCGGCAAGGTAATGCCCATGCGCAGCACCATGCTGCCGAAGAACCAAAGCGCGGGCTGCTCGGACGACAGGCCCTTGCGAACCGTCCACCACAGGCCGCCAAAGAAAATCGCGCCGAGCACGACGCCCGCCGCAAATGCCGGTGCCAAAAGCAAAACTTCAGTCATCTCTGTCTTCCTGTTCGTCCCGTATTGCCTTGTCTTCCTTGGCCATCCAATGCCACGCGTTGAAACAGCCGATTGCGAGCCCGGCGGCCAACAGCGCCAGCGTCCAGTGATGCTCGCCTGGATAATGCCCGTCAAGCCACAGGCCGAGCGCTGCGCCAAGCAGCGTCGGAATGGTCACCGACCAGCCGATCAGCCCCATCATGCCAAGACCGAACCAGACACCTGGCGCGGGGTTGCGCCGCGCCTTGAGCTTGCGCGCTGCCTGCGTGCCAACCTCCTCGCTGAGCGAGGGCTTGGGCTTTGAAGTCGCGGGTTCCGGTTCATCGGCCATCGTGAAAACTCGCCATGCGGCGCATGAGATTGCCTTCCATTTTCGCCAGCACCGTACGGACGTTTTGCTCGCGCTCGTCCAAATGCACGAACTCCCGGTCCACATCTTCGCGCAATTGAGCCAGATCCGTTCCTGCAATGGCATTGCGCACGGAGACCAGAACATCCGGGCCGGTCTTGACCAGCACCCCTTCATCCACCGCGACGAAGGCCTCGCCATCCGGCTCGGTTTCGTAGATCAGAATTCCCGGCGCGAGCGCCGCCACGCAATCGAGCCGGTTTGGCAAAAGTCCAAACGAGCCCTCGCGCGTTTCCGCAACGATGCGGCACACGCCCGTCATGTCGGCAAAGACCTGGAAAGGCAGAAGCACCTTAAGGCTCATGAACTGCGCAGTCATGTTCGATCCTCGGTTGAGCTTTCGTCCTTAGGCCGATGAATGAGCGGCGAGGTTCGACACAGCTGGCGCCGGCTTCGCCTTTCGTTTCGCCTCGTCGATCGCGCCGATCATGTAAAGTGTGCTCTCAGGGGCATCTTTGAATTCATCACGCAGAATTCGCTCGCAGCCGTCCAGTGCGTCCTCCAGGCTGACGAGTTTGCCTTCAAGGCCAGTAAATTGCGTCGTGGTAAAAAAGGGCTGGGTCAGGAAACGCTCCAAGCGGCGTGCGCGGGCAACCACGTCGCGGTCACTCGGCGAAAGCTGCTCAAGGCCGAGCATGGCGATGATGTCCCTCAGATCCGCATATTGGGCAAGCGTGCGCCGGATCTCCTGTGCCAGGCGGTAATGGCGTTCGCCGACAATGCCGGGCGTCGCCATCTTGGAACTGGATTGCAGCGGGTCGATCGCCGGGAACAGCCCTTCGCTCGCCCGCTTGCGCGACAGCACGATGGAGGCGGAGAGATGCGAGAACGTGTGCACCGCCGCCGGATCGGTGAAATCGTCCGCAGGCACATAGACGGCCTGGATCGAGGTGATCGCGCCGGTGTCGGTATTGGCGATGCGCTCTTCCAGCCCCGATAATTCGGTGCCCATCGTCGGCTGATAGCCGAGCCGCGACGGCATCTGCCCCATCAAGCCGGACACTTCCGAACCGGCCTGGATGAACCGGAAGATGTTGTCGATGAGCAGCAATACATCGCGATGCTCGTCGTCGCGAAAATATTCGGCCATCGTCAGCGCCGCATGACCGATACGAAAACGGGCGCCAGGCGGCTCGTTCATCTGGCCAAAGAGCATCACCATTTTAGGCAGCACGCCGGCTTCCTTCATCTCGCGGTAGAGCTCTTCTCCTTCGCGGCAGCGTTCGCCAATCCCGCAAAAAATACTGACGCCCTCCTGATGTCCGATCATGTTGTGGATCATCTCGGTGAGCAGCACCGTCTTGCCGACGCCGGCGCCGCCGAACAGCCCGGCTTTGCCGCCACGTTCCAGCGGCGCAAGTACATCAATGACCTTGATGCCGGTTTCAAATATTTCGGAGGCGGTAGACCGGCGCGCTAGTCGCGGTGGAGCATTATGCACCGAGCGCCATTGCATATCGCTGGGCGCTGCCCCGCGGTCGATGGTATTACCGAACACGTCGAACATGCGCGAGAGCACGGCTTCGCCCACCGGCACCTTGAGCGGCCCGCCCGTATTTTCGACCGCCATGCCGCGAGCCAGACCTTCCGTAGGCGTCAGCGCGATCCCGCGCACGCGATGCGCGTCGATCTGCGCCAGCACTTCGATGACGATCTGATTTTTCGCTCCGGTGCGCAAAACCGAATAGATCGGCGGCAAGCGCGCGTCAAACCTGGCATCCACGACGCTGCCGCGGATCGAGACGATCTCCCCAAGATTCGATAGGCTGGCATTGTTTTCCATCGTCTTTTGCTGCCCTTTCGTCAGTCTGCACCGACGTTTGCGCCTTGCTTGCCGCGTCTACGGACGGATTTCGATTTCTGCCCCACCGGCTTCAATTCTCGTCCCGGCATGGCCCTGGACAATCGTGGCGGCATCCTCAAGGCGGCCGATGGCTGCTGTGTGGCCGGTTGCCGCGACAAAGGTCTTTGTTGCCGAGTAACTGATGGCGCTGGATATCGACACTCTGTGCAACCTGCGATGCCATCGGAACGCTGCTCGAAAGCTTCACCTCGCAAGAATGCGCAAACTATTTCAAAAAACAGCGGAAATGCGTCAGCCTAAAAACTGAACGCTCTTCCCACGTCAACCTCATTTACCTCCCAAACCCTTGCAGCACTTTGATGTAATTAGCGCGTTCATAGGCTTCCGGATCAGCAATATTACGGTGGCTGAGTTTGCCGCGAATGGCGTCGGGCGAGGACAGTTTGCGCGAGGCGAGCCACTCGGTCAGCCCGTCGACCAGCACCTGCATGTGCCCCAGGCCGTGTCTGAGCAGCGCCGATGTCGTCATCACCACATCCGCGCCCGCCAAAAGGTATTTGACCACATCATCCGCGGTTTCGACGCCGGTTGTCGCTGCCAGCGACGCATCGATCCGCCCGGCCAGAACGCCAATCCATAACAACGGCAGCCGCATTTCGTAAGGATGCGACAGCTCCAGACTGGTTTGAATCGAAAGCGTTGCCGGATCGATATCCGGCTCATAAAAGCGATTGAAGAGCACGAGGCCTTTTGCGCCGGCCGTCACCAGTTCGCCCGCCATGTGACCGGGGGAGCTGAAATAGGGACCGATCTTGACCGCAACCGGAATTTTGACCGCCGAGACGACCGCCGCGACAACATCCGTATAGCGCTTTTCGACGTCCGCGCCACTCAAAGTGAGATTGGAGGGGACGAAAAACACATTGAGTTCGATGGCCCTGGCCCCGGCGCTTTCAATGTCCTGGGCATAGTCCACCCAGCCACTATCGGTGACGCCATTGAGGCTCGCGATCACCGGGATATCGAGCGCTTCTGCCGCCTGCCCGATCAGCTCCAGATGATGCGAGGTATCGAAAGCATAGGAAGTCTGCGACGGAAAATAGCTGAGCGCCTCGCTGAAGCTCTCGGCGCCATGGTCGATCAGTGCATCGAGCGCTTCCTGCTCGCGGATGATCTGCTCCTCGAAGACTGATGGCAGGACGACCGCTCCCGCACCGAAATCCTGCAATTTCTTGAGATTGTCCAGCTGCGCATTGAGCGGGCTGGCGCTCGCGACCAGCGGGCATTTGAGGTCGAGGCCGAGATAGCGTGTCGTCAGATCCATTTTCGCCTCCCTCACAACTTACGTGCCGCGCCCATGGCTTGCGACGCATCCGGCCCCGCATCCATCTGCGCGAACTCCTCATAGCTGTGGTACTTGTCGCGGATCAGCTTTTGTGCCTCCAACAGAAGCGCGGCGGCCTCTTCGGGACGGCTGGCCGCCAATGCGCTGTAGCGCAACTCGTTATAGGCATAGTCCTTGAACGGCAGTGTCGGCCGCGGCGAGTCGAGACGGAACGGCGCTTCTCCGACGTCTCGCAATGCCGGATCATAGCGCAACAGAGGCCAGTAACCGCTCGCCACCGCCTTGTCCTGCTGGCTGAGCCCCTTGCGCAGATCGAAGCCATGGGCGATGCAGTGGCTATAGGCGAGGATAAGCGATGGCCCCTGATAGGCTTCCGCCTCGCGGAACGCCTGCAATGTCTGCTGCGGATTGGCGCCCATCGCCACCTGCGCCACATAGACATTGCCATAGGCGATGGCCTGCAGTGCCAGATCCTTGCGTGCCGTGCGCTTGCCGGCGGCGGCGAACTTGGCGATAGCGCCGAGGGGGGTGGCTTTGGACGCCTGCCCGCCAGTGTTGGAATAGACC
>CAYOUP010000249.1:0-5509 GCA_964407125.1 uncultured Hyphomicrobiaceae bacterium
CTGTGCTGTCCGGTGTAACGGCGGGCGTTATCGGAGCGGATGCAAGCGGCACGATCACGCTGGTCAACACCACGGCAGTTCAGCTTCTGGGCCGGGATGAAATGATGCTCATTGGCCGCCATATCCGCGAGGCCGTACCCGAATTTGCCGAAATCGTCGCGAAAGCATCCGGCCGTTCAAGCAAACCGGCGCAGGCGCAGATAACCTATCGCCGAGAAGGCTCCGATCTTTCGCTTTCGGTCCGCGTCACCCAGGAAGGCGACGGTACCAAAGACGCCGGATTTGTCGTCACTTTCGACGATATTACCGAGCTTGTCGTGGCGCAGCGCACATCTGCATGGGCCGACGTTGCCCGGCGGATCGCCCATGAGATCAAGAATCCGCTGACCCCGATTCAACTTTCCGCCGAACGTATCCGGCGCAAATATGGCGCGTCCATCACCACCGACCGGGAGATTTTCGACCGCTGCACCGATACGATCATCCGCCATGTCGGCGATATTGGCCGGATGGTCGATGAATTCTCATCTTTTGCGCGGATGCCCAAGCCGGTCTTTGAAAAACATGATGCAGCGGGCCTTGTGAAAGAGGCTGTCATTCTCTTCCAGATGAGCAATTCGGCCATCAACTATGAGCTTGATCTGCCGCATGAGCCCGTCGTCATCGACTGCGACCGCCGTCTGCTGACCCAAGCCGTCACAAATCTGGTTAAGAATGCGGGCGAGGCCATTGCGACGGCTGAGCAATCAGGCAAAAAAGACGAAGATTTCAAGGGGCTGATTCGCGCGCGCGTTTATGTTCAGTCCGGCCGCTGCGTTCTCGAAGTAATCGACAATGGATGCGGTTTGCCCTCGGAAAACCGGCAACGCCTGACCGAGCCTTATGTCACAACACGTCAGAAAGGCACAGGTCTCGGCCTGGCGATCGTGCACAGGATCGCCGAACAGCATGAGGGCGTGCTCGAACTCGACGATCACCTCGACGAAAACGGTGCGGTGGCTGGCGCTGTCGTCAGGATGGTGATCCCGCTTGAGAGAGGTGTCGCAGCCAATGAGGCAGGGGAAAGCGATGAGCAACAGGAATTCCGGTCTGCACAGGACCAGGCAAATTTACGCCAGAACGGCGTTAAACAGGGAGTAGGTTATGGCGTCTGATATCCTGATTGTTGACGATGAAGCTGACATCCGGGAGCTTATATCCGGCATCCTGGAAGACGAAGGCTATGCAACAAGGCTGGCAAAGAACAGCGACGAAGCGCTCAATGCCATTGAGGAGCGCCGCCCATCCCTGGTCATTCTCGATATCTGGCTTCAGGGTAGCCGTCTTGACGGGCTTGAGATTTTGGCAAAAGCCAAGCGCCTGCATCCGGACATGCCGATCGTCATCATCAGCGGTCACGGCAATGTCGAAACCGCTGTCGCGGCGATCAAACGCGGCGCGTATGACTATATCGAAAAGCCCTTCAAGGCCGATCGCCTGATCCTCATCACCGCACGCGCGCTTGAGGCATCGAAGCTTCGCCGCGAGAATCGCGAGTTGAAGGAGCGCAGCGTCTATGGCACCGAGTTGATCGGCCGTTCCGGCCTTATGAGCGCGCTGCGTCAATCGCTTGACAAGGTTGCGCCGACAAACAGTCGTGTCCTGATTTCCGGCCCCTCCGGTTCCGGCAAGGAACTCACCGCGCGCGTCATGCATCATCTTTCCGCCCGGCAGAACGGACCTTTCGTCGCCGTCAACGCCGTCGCGATGGCGCCGGACCGGGTCGAGAGCGAATTTTTTGGAACCGAAGAAAATGGCGGGCAGCCGCGCAAGGTCGGTGCGCTGGAAGAGGCGCATGGCGGCACGCTCTATATTGACGAGGTTGCCGACATGCCCATCGAGACGCAGGGCAAGCTGCTGCGCGTGCTCGTGGAGCAGAAATTCCAGCGTCTCGGCGGCGGTCCGAAAGTGCAGGTCGATGTGCGGGTCATTTCTTCGACCAGCCGCGATCTCGAACGGGAAATGGCAGCGGGCCGTTTCCGCACCGATCTTTACCATCGTCTGAATGTGGTGCCGCTCAAGGTTCCTGCGCTTGGCGAGCGGCGCGAGGATATTCCGGAACTCGTCGAGCATTTCGTCGGCCAGATCTCGCTTGCGACCGGCCTGCCGCCACGCCGGATCGGCGATGATGCGATGGCCGTTCTCCAGTCGCATGAATGGGCCGGGAATGTCCGTCAGCTTCGCAATGTCATCGAGCGGCTGATGATCATGACCAGCGGCGAGTCGGAAACCGTGATCACCGCGAGCATGCTGCCGGACGACATCAGCTCGAACGTCCCTTTATCCCCTAACGGGTCGGGCGGCGAGCATCTGATGTCGCTGCCCTTACGCGACGCCCGCGAGATTTTCGAGCGGGAGTATCTGATGGCGCAGATTAACCGTTTTGGCGGCAATATTTCGCGCACCGCGGAATTTGTCGGTATGGAACGCTCAGCCCTGCACCGGAAATTGCGGGCGCTCGGCGTCAATTCCAGCGACAGGGGTAACGTGGAAACCCGGCATTAGCCTATACTGAAAAATGAGGTCGTGCAGGGTCTACACGGGCTGTTAAGATTTTCCCGGCGGCAGCAATTCTTGCATCCGCCGGTTTCGTATGAATGATGGGTCGAATTGAATGACGCGCGTGGTTTATGTCAATGGTGTGTACCATCCCTTTTCCGATGCCTGCGTGCATGTGGAGGATCGCGGATTTCAGTTTGCCGACGGCGTTTATGAGGTCTGCGAAGTCCGCGCCGGGCACCTGATCGACGAGCGCCGCCACATCGACCGTCTGCACAGATCGCTGAACGAGCTGCGGATGAAAGCGCCCATGAGCCGCCGTGCCCTCGGGTTTGTCATGCGCGAGGTCGTCCGGCGCAACAAGGTCGTGAACGGTGCGGTCTACGTGCAGGTCACGCGTGGGGCGGCAAAACGCGACTTCAAATTCCCGTCTGAAAATACCCAACCGACGCTTGTCTGTTATGGCATGAGCATCTCGCGCAGGGCTGCCGAGAAACGCGCCACTAGCGGCATTTCGGTCGTCACGATGCCCGACATGCGCTGGAAGCGGGTCGACATAAAGACCGTTAGCCTCCTGCCCAATGCGCTCGCGCGCCAGGCGGCCCTGGATGCCGGTGCGCAGGAAGCCTGGATGGTGGATGACGAAGGTTTCGTCACGGAAGGGGCGTCATGCAATGCGTGGATTGTCTCGCAGGATGGCGAACTCATCACTCGTTCGGCGAATGCCGGCATTCTGAAGGGAATAACCCGGGCCGTGGTTATGGACCTTATCCGGAATGAGGGCTTAAATTTTACGGAAAAATCGTTCACAGTAGAACAGGCTAAATCAGCGAAAGAGGCGTTCAACACCTCGGCAACGGGTCTCGTCATGCCGGTTGTTGCGATAGATGGGGTGAAGATCGGCGAGGGCAAACCCGGACCGGTCGCGCAAAAAATCCGGCGTCTTTTTCATGATTTTGCCGAAAAATCCAGCCTTAAGACTTTACAAGGATAGGGCAAGGCATTCCGGCTCCGTTCTGCTTCGACGCCTTTGCGTCCATACGGAGAAAAATTGACAAAAACTTTCGCTAGAATGGGATTTCGAGCGACACAAAGAGATAAACAAGCAGGCTGAACTGCCTTTAACAAAAACGGAAAAAACATGGCCGCCGAAAGAGTACCGAGCCTTCAGGATCAATTCCTCAACCACGTCCGAAAACAGAAAACGCCGCTGACGATCTTTCTCGTAAATGGGGTCAAACTGCAGGGGATCGTTACGTGGTTCGATAATTTCTGCGTTCTGCTTCGCCGTGACGGGCACTCGCAACTTGTCTACAAGCACGCTATATCTACCATAATGCCCAGCGGACCAATCCAGCTCATGGATGGTGAAACGGACGGAGGGGCCTCCAGCTAATTGACCGTACATAGCAAAATCGGAACGGATGCTCACGAAGCACGGACAAGAAAGTCCCGCCGCCGGTCTTTCATAGATCGGCAGCGAAGGAGTGTTCGTGCATTTGTTCTCGTGCCGGTCATCAGGGGAGCAGGTAACGGACGGTCAGAGCTTTCCACTGAAGAACGGCTTGAGGAAGCTGTCGGTCTTGCGCGCGCCATCGATCTTGAAATTGCCCATAGCGGCGTCGTGCGCATGTCACGCCTGCGTCCGTCAACATTCTTCGGCCCCGGCAAGGTCGAGGAACTGCGTGCCTTGATCGAGGCAGAACAGGCCGAGCTCATTATTGTCGATTACCCGCTGACGCCCGTTCAGCAGCGGAATCTGGAGCGAGCCTGGAAAGCCAAGATTCTCGACCGCACCGGCCTCATTCTGGAGATATTCGGCGCGCGCGCGCGGACGAAGGAAGGGCGTTTGCAGGTCGAACTGGCGCATTTGCTCTATCAGCGCAGCCGTCTCGTCAGAAGCTGGACCCATCTTGAGCGCCAGCGCGGTGGTTACGGGTTTTTAGGCGGCCCTGGCGAGACCCAGATCGAGGCCGACCGCCGGATTATCGGCGAACGGATCGACGCGATCCGGCGTGATCTTGGCGCCGTCCGCCGCACACGCCAGCTGCATCGCGAAAGCCGCCGACGCACGCCATTTCCGATCGTCGCGCTTGCCGGTTATACGAATGCGGGCAAATCAAGCCTGTTCAATGCGCTGACCTCGGCCGATGTGGTCGCGGAAGATCAGGTGTTTGCCACGCTCGATCCGACCATGCGGCGACTTGAGCTCCCGTTCGGTACTGCGATCCTGTCGGACACGGTGGGCTTTATCTCCGATCTGCCGACGACGCTTGTTGCTGCATTCCGCGCGACGCTCGAAGAGGTCTCTCACGCCGATCTGGTCCTGCATGTCCGCGACATAGCGGCGACCGGGAGTGAGCAGCAAAAGAAGGACGTTGAGACCGTGCTGGCCGATCTCGGCGTCGATGCGCAGGCTCATGACAGCAAGATTATCGAAGTCTGGAACAAGATCGATCTGCTGACGGACGAGCAGCGTGAAGCGCTAAAGACGAAAGCGGCGTGGCAGGAGCGTCCGCCGGTGCTGATTTCAGCGGCAACTGGCGAAGGGCTCGACGATCTGAAGGCCGCGATCAATGACCGGCTTTCGCAGGGACATGTGATCCGCAGCTTTACACTGGATGCGAGCCAGGGCGTTCTCGTGAACTGGCTTTATGAGCATGGCGATGTTCAGAGCCGTGCGGACGATCCGTCCGGCGCGGTGACGCTCGAAGCCAGGCTTGCTCAGGCGGATCTGCAGAAATTCGAGCATATGGTGGCGAAGCACGCGCCATCGCCAATGCACTGATCAGCCCAATATCAAGCCGATTTCAGCAGCTTTTCGTCCGCGTCGAGCCAGTGTGCCAAATCGGCAAGCGCCCTGTGTGACATCGCCTGCTTGCGCGCCACCGACTTTTCCTTGCCCTTAAGCCTTTTGCCAGTCTCGCTTTTCGGCGTTTCGATCGGCGGGAACAGGCCGAAATTGACGTTC
>CAYOUP010000250.1:0-5496 GCA_964407125.1 uncultured Hyphomicrobiaceae bacterium
CAGGCTTTCCCTCGCACCGGCTCGGGCGCGCGGTTGCGCTTGCCAAGTCCCGATGAGTCGAGCTCATCGGGACTTGGTATTAGACCCCTCCGGTTAAGAAAGGCTGTTGCGGCGCAAAATCAGCTGGGGATGGTTATTGGCTGGCCTGTGACGATCATGATTTCGACGAGCAAACGGGCTGTCAGACGCCCGCTTTCATCCAGATTCCGGTCCGTCTCGAATCTACTGATCGCATAGCGTGTTGCCTCGTCAAGATATCCGCTGGTGGCGCTTGCCCCGTATCCCATACGGGACAGTACGCCCTGAACGGCCTCTATCAGCTTATGGCTGCTCTCGAAATGCGCACGCCTGGATTTGGGGGGCAGCGCCGTGCCTGCCTCGAAAAGCAGGGACTTCAAAAGCCTGTTGCCGGCGCGGCCTGTAAGCGGCAGCCCCATATCGAACTCATATGAGACAATGGCAGCCCGCATATCGAGGGTTACGTCTCCATCCTCCAGGCCTGCTTCATAGCCGTGATAGTTCAGTTCGCGCTTTATCGCACGGATGGTCCGGGGCGATGCCGGGGTGTCCGGCTCGCCGTTTGTTTCCGCCTCGCTGCGGGCAGTTGGCTTGTGATCCCTGTCACCGCCCAGCGAGGCGACGGACTCAAGGGCGGCGTCGATCTCGCTTGGCTGTCTCGGAGCGGCCTTTTCCGGTTGCGGCGAGGCGGGAATTTCGGGTTCGGCGGGCGTTTCTTCGACAGGTTTCGGCAGCACTGCGACTTCGACAGCAGCGGGCGCATTGGCCTCGGCAGTCCCATTTCCAGAGGTTGCGGCTGTTGCGCTGTCCGTCTCTTTTCCGCCAGCCGCAGCCTCTGCAAGACGCGATGCGTCCTGCATGTAAAGCGCATTGATAGATATGGCCGCGGCCACACCTGCAAAAGTGACGACCAGCAACCGGAGACGAAATGGTGTCATGCCAACAGCGTAAATGAAGCCGCAAATCCACCCCCTATAAGAGGATGAAAGCGTAAAGCTTTGCTTAAGCCTTATTTTCTGCAGATCGAAAAAGCCGGTCCGAGCGATCTCGATCACAATAAACAACACCCCAAACACGCCCGGAGATTGAATAAAACTGCCGCGCTCAACTTTAAGGCTCCTTAGCATGGAGCTGTTAGTAATGGTCTATCGTGTGTGTTTGCGTAGGCTTAGCTATGAAATTCCTGAAGATTGCGTTCTGGGGAGTATTGCTGTTGCTTGTTCTGCCAAGCGGCGGCGGCCAGCGGTCTGCAATTTACACGAACGCCCAGCGGACTCTTGAGGATATAGGCGGCTTTTGCACCCGCAATCCCGACGTTTGCGACTATGTCGTATCCGCAATTCATGGCGTTGGCGAAAAACTCAGCAATACGGCCAAGAGTATCGAGACGATGCTTTACGAGGCCGGTATCGGCGTTGACCGCTCGCAATTGCAGCAACCGCTCGCCGATATCAACGCGGCAGAGGCTCCCGAAACCACATCGAGCCTTTATATTCTGGACACGTTGACCGATGAGGATCGCCTTCCGGGCTGGAACGGGCCTCGATAGGCGCTGCTTTAGGCTGTCGTTTCATCAGGCGTAGCTGCGTTAGCTAACACCAGTACGTCGGCACTTAATTTGATCAAATCCATATTATAATATTCCGTTCTTCAGGTTAACTGGAAGAGCGGCAAGTATATCATGTGATGCCCGCATCGTATAAGACCATAACAAAGGCGGTACACACCCTGGATATGGCCAAATCGATAAAAACGCTGGCATTAAGCTTGGTTGCAGCGTCAATCATGATTGCCAGCGCTATGGCTCACGATCTGCCGGGCGCCGGCAAGACTGTCAGGATGGCGAGAGCGACATGGGACACGGGCTGGTTCCAGGCGGAAATCTACCGTCAGGCCTTGCAGAAGCTTGGCTACGAAGTCGTAACGCCGGCAACGCTCGACAACCTGGCTTTCTATCAGGCCGTCGGACAAGGCGGCATCGACCTGTGGGTGAATGGCTGGTTTCCGCTCCATGACAGCTATGCCGAGGCATTCGAGGAAGGCGCTGAAAAGATCGGCTATGTCGCCAGGAATGGTGCGCTTCAGGGCTACATGATCGACAGGACAACCGCCGATGAGCACGGCATCACCAACCTTGCCGATTTCAAGAAGGACGAAATCAAGGCGCTGTTCGACAGCGACGGTAACGGCAAGGCTGAAATGGTCGCCTGCCCTCCGGTATGGCGCTGTGAGCAAATCATCGCAGAGCAGCTCGACAAGTGGGAATTACGCGATCATATCGAGCCGATCAAGGACGACTATTCCGCTGCAATGGCCGAGGCTGTCCGCAAGTACAAGCTTGGCAAGCCGATCCTGTTCTATGCCTGGACCCCGAACTGGACCGTCGGCGTCCTGAAGCCGGGCAAGGATGCCGTCTGGATCGAAACGCCTGAATCCTCCGAAGCCGCAACCGTCGCGGATGTCGAAGGCTGTGCCGGCAATCCTTGCAGGATGGGCTGGGAGGCCAACGACATCCGCCCCGTCGCCAACAAGATGTTTCTCGAAGAGAACCCTTCTGTAAGGGTGCTTCTGGAAAATATGAGCATTCCGCTTGCCGATATCTTCGATCAGAACGCCAAAATGAATGCCGGCGAAGACAAGCAGCAAGACATCGAGCGTCATGCTTCAGAATGGATCAAGGCAAATCAGGATGTCTTTGACGGCTGGATCAAGTCGGCGATGGACGCTGCGACCTGATCAGCGGGGCTGATTGCCGCCCTTTTTCGTGCCCGATTACGGGATCACGGCCGAGTAGATCGCGGCATATTGCAAAGCCGCTCCGCCCAGCACGAAAATGTGCCAGATGACATTGTGAAACGGTATGCGCTCCAGCAGATGAAAAATCACGCCGGACGAATAGACGGCTCCGCCAATCAGCAGCAGGTTGAAGCTGACATCGCTCAGCGTCCCCATTAGCGGTCCCATCGCCAAAAGCACGCACCAGCCCTGCGCCAGATAGAGCGCCACCGCAAGCCTGTCCCACTTGCGCGGAAACAGCAGCTTCAGGCCGATCCCGAGAGCTGCGATCAGCCAGACGGCGATGAGGATCGTCTCCCCTGTCACGCCGCCGATCTTGAGCGCAAAAGGCGTGTAACTTCCCGCAATCATGATGAAGATCACCGAATGATCGACGCGGCGAAAGATCTCTTTCAGGCTTGGCCGATGAATCAGGTTGTAGCTGGCTGAAGCCGTGAACATGCCGACCATGCCCGCGCTGTAGACGCTCAGTCCTGCAAGATCGCGGAGTGGAACCCGGCCGATAGCGGCAAGGTGGAGAGCGAAAGCGCCGGATATGCAGAGGATGATTCCGGCAATATGGACGATAGCGTCGGCTATGCGCTCGGCCTTGGAGTAGCGTGGAAACAAGAAAAGCTTATCCTCGCGGTCCCTGTCTCAACAATCTTAACGCGAGCGGCGCGGTACGACAATCACAGCATTGATTTTAACGTAAAAAGTCGGATCGCCGCGCAAAGCGTCAGCGCTTGCGCCCGCCACCGCCGCGCGGGGGACGGTTGCCGCCGGGACGTGGGCCGGAATCGGTTTTGTGGCGGAAAACGACACGCCCTTTTTCGAGATCGTAGGGCGTCATTTCGACGGTCACACGGTCACCGGCAATGGTCTTGATCCGGTTCCTTTTCATGCGTCCCGCCGTGTAGGCAATGATTTCGTGACCATTATCGAGCTGCACACGAAAACGTCCATCCGGCAGAACGTCCGTGACGGCGCCTTCAAATTCGAGTGTTTCTTCCTTCGCCATTCAATCTCCTGTTCAACCTATGCCAGGCTTGCTAGGCTGCGCTGCGTTGCGCTTCAGCCCCAACGCGACCAAACAAGTTGTTTCGATCAAGCATAACCCGGCGCAGACAACGCTCCTAATCAAGTCAGGGCTTTCAATGCCGGTTGTCTGCTGGAAATAAGGACTTCTGCATGCTTGCTAGGCAAATTGGCTGATTAGCTGGAAAAGTCAAGTCGGCCTTCGCCTGAAGCGGGATGATTAACGCGAATCCCGTCGCTTTGGCCGGGACTGGCAACCACGCGCATCGCCTCCTTCGGGAGGACAGGCTTTTCCTCATCCCACTCTAATGTTTCTTGCCCAAAAGACCGACCCCGATCTTCTTGCCCTTGCCATTGGCCGCCATAGCAAAGCCGAAATACGTCGCATCGGCCTGCATCAGCATCTCATTATAGCGGCTGTCGGCGAGCCAATGTCCGGTAAAGTAAACGGCGTCCGGCCTGACCGGTTCCGTTCCGCAGCCGCCGCATGAGGCTATGACCGCCGTCAATTGCGCCCAGTCATTTTGCGACTCCGCCGGCACGGCATCGTAGATGTCGCCCGATTGCCGGACCTTGAACTCGCTGTCCCCGCTTTCGGGAAGCATATTACGCGCCGCCTGGCTCAAGGCCGGACTCGGGCGCAGCGCGGGCCTGCCATTGGCCTGGCGCTTCCTGTTGATCTCGCCGAGCGCGATCTCAAGCTGTTCCTGCGGCGAAAGCGCTCTTGCGTCCGCAGCGGCATCGTCGCCTTGCGGCGTCCCCGGACCGGAAAAGGTCTGAACGGCATAAAGTATTTTGCCCTGCCCTATGACGAGGCCATAACCGAATTCGGTCAGTCCCTTGCGGAGGATGTTGGCGCGATGACCGGGGCTGTTCATCCAGCCTTCGTGCATCTGCCGGACATAGGCCTCGTCGATCGGTGGCTTGCAGCCCTCGCATTTGGCGATGTTCTCCGCAGTCAGCAGCCAGGGATCGCCCCCCGCAGCCTTGAAACGGTCGCCGACGGATTTTCCTTCCGGCGAATAATGCGAATAATATTTACGCCGCAACATGTCGTCGGCGTGCGACTGCGCCGCTTCGGTGAGCTTGGAGCCGAGTTTGAGCGGATTTAGCTGGCGGCTGGTTCGTTCGTTATTGACAAGTTTCAGGGCAAGCTCACGCAAATCCTGTGAGACGGTCTCCTGCGCCGAAACGTGTCGGGGAAGAAGACAGACGGCAAAAAAGAACGCCGCGAAAAGCGACAATACTCCCCCCGCCCCTTTACGCATCGCCATTCCTCAAACAACGCTCAGCTTGATTTCACCAACACCATCGACGCCGCCATGCAACTTATCGCCGCGATGCACCGGCCCAACCCCAGCGGGTGTGCCCGACAGGATCAGGTCTCCCGGTCTCAGCTCGAAAAGCCGCGACAGGCAAGCGATCATTTCCGGAACCTTCCAGATCATCTGGTTGATATCGCCGTCCTGACGCACCTCACCATTGACTTCCAGCCAGATACGGCCAGCGCTCAGGTGCCCGGACTGTCCGACAGGAACGATTTCCGAGCATGGGGCGGAACATTCGAAAGACTTGCCCGTTTCCCACGGACGCCCCTGTTTCTTGGCTTCACCCTGAAGATCCCGGCGCGTCATATCCAGAGCGACGCCATATCCGAACACCGTC
>CAYOUP010000251.1:0-5446 GCA_964407125.1 uncultured Hyphomicrobiaceae bacterium
GCGACGTCAATCCCGCCGCCTACATCGCCGAGACGCTTCAGGCGATCCTGAATGGTCATCCGCAGAGCAGGATCGAAGAGCTCATGCCCTGGCGCTTCCGGAAAACGTCAAGCCCCGACGCATAGGGGATCGGGGAAGCCCCCACGCGCCCTTAGCTGGGCAGGTATTCGACGCTCCAGCTTTCGCGGAGTTGGCCAGATTGCAGCATTCGCGCGATGGCCGCGTCGGAATAGCCGAGATCGCTGAGAATTGCCCTTGTAGAGGCGCCGAATTTCTCGGTCGGCGACAGAGCAAAGACCTTTCCGCGGGTCGGCCGCACCGCGTAGGGATCAAGCTGGATTACCTCGTGGCCGCTGGGGTGGTCGCTGTATTTCGAAAACGAATAGCTGCCCCGGTCGGTGCCGGGCGTGCCGTCGGGCTCGCGCAGGTTTTCAGAGCGCAGCGCGTCGATGTTGTTGCAGATTGCACAGCCGATATCCGCCGCGCGCAGACGGGCGATCCATTCGGTCGCGGGATGCATCTGGAACGCGCCCGCAAGATAGGCCGCGCGGTCCTCTTCGGGGAGATCGGGCAGGTCTGAAAGGTCTTCGACATCGCGGAACCGCAGCAGGTCGGCCTCATAGGCGCTTAGCAGGATATGGACGCCCGAGGCGGTGCTGTAGAAGCGGCTGAGCGAGTCGTAGCCGTTGACCTCTGGGCCGGAGGGTTCGTCGAACAGCCCGCGCCCACGGTAGTCATATGCAAAGGGCACCTGCAACAACCCACTGTTGGCGCTAAGCGAGGTGCGCCCACGCCCGATCCGTCCGAAACGATGCTTCTGATACAGCGCGGCAGCGACAGCCAACGCCCCGCCAAAGCCGCACATCACGTCTATCGTGCCTACATGGGCGTGTTCCTCGGGGCGGTCCATCGCCCCACCAAAGCGCAGCATGATCCCCGTGGTTGCCTGCACGAGATCGTCATAGCCGATATAGTCGGTGCGCACGCCACGCCGCACACCGCTGAAACAGTCCAACTTGCAGAAGATCGCCTCGGGATTCAGCTTGCGCAGGGTGTCGGCGTCCAGGCCCATGCGTTTTATTTGGTTGTCCGGCGCGTTCCAGAAGATCACATCGACCGATTTCACCAGGTCCTCGAACACCTTGCGCCCGTGTTCGGACTTCACATCGGCCAGGATCGACCGCTTCCCGCGCCCCTGGCTGAGGCCATAGACCACCGTGTTCCAGCTGTCATAGAGCGGCTGGGCCGGGTCGATCTTGATGACTTCCGCGCCGAACCGGGCGAGGTAGCTGGCGGAATGCGGCCCTGCGATGACGTTGCACATGTCCAGCACGCGCACCCCCGAAAGCCACCCCTCTTGAGCAGTGCCGTCCTCGGGGTCGGGAATATCGGTGCGCTGCTTGCGCAAGACCTTCAGCGCCTCGTCGAATTCGACCCAGCGGCGCGGTGCAGGGCTCAGCGCCTCTTCGCCGCTTTCCTCCATCCATACCACCGGACCGGGTTGGGTCATCTCGCCATATACCGGATCCCAGACATCGATCATCAGACCGGAAGCCTCGGCGTATTCGTCATTGATCCACTCTTGCAGCCAGCGCTGCGGCGCGCCGGGGACGCCCGCGCGGCCAAACATGCGCTTCCATTCGTGCGAGGTGCGGGTCATGAAGACCTCTTTCATCCGCGCGGCGATCTTGTCGGCCCAATCCTTCGGCATCGGGTAAACACCCAGCGAGGTGTTGGTTTCCCATTCTGACTGGGGCTTGTAGGTGTCCTCCTCTTCCTGCAGGCCTTCCTCGATCATCTCGTCATAAAGGCCCAGCACTTCAAGGCAGCGGCGTGCGTGGTGCTTGTGGCTGGGGCAGACCACATAGAACATCCGCCCGTCCTTGCACATGTAGCTGCGGAAGAACGGGTCGAGCAGTTCTTGCAGATCCTCGTAGGACACATTCATCGGCAGGCCCTCGATCCGGCGGCGCTCGATCTCGATCTCGCGCTGGGTCAGGTAGCGTTCGGGCATGTCCGACACCTTGATGGAGTTGTAGCACAGCCCCTCCATCACCGCCGCCGCCAGCGGCACCTCGATCTGGTCGCCAAGCCCCGTCACCTGCCGCGATTGCAACGCCAACACAGTAGCCGACGCCGCGATCTGCGAGGCATAGGCCGAAGACAGAGGCAGCGGCGAGAACGACGGGCTCAGCCCCATCAGCACCCGGTTCAGCCCCATGTCGGTGAACACGCCGGAACTGGCCGCGACAACGCTTTCAAAGGCGCGCTGTTCGCGTCGTTCCAGATCGTTCGACGCAAAGCCGGGGATCGAGATGGTGATGAGTTCGGGGCGTTCCTCGCGCATGGCGGCAAAGTCGATCCCCAGAGCGGCGAGTTTGCCGGGGCGGAAGTTCTCGACGATAATGTCGGCTTCGGCGCAGAGCTCGCGAGCCTTGGCCAGCCCGTCGTCGGACTTGAGGTCAAGGTTCACGATGAGTTTGTTGCGCATCAGGGTCGCATTGGCCGGGCTGTCCCACATCGGGCCGTCCGGCGGGTCGATATGCACGACCGTTGCGCCCAGATCGCCCAACAACATCGCGACGGCAGGCCCAGCTATATACTGCCCGAAATCAACTACTTTGACCCCGGTCAGGGGCAGGTTGGAGAACGATTTGCGCATGGTTCCTCCCATTTCGGACGCGCGTGTCATTGACCGGCCAGGATCCAGCGGGCCGCCTTTTCCGCGATCATGAGCGTCGGGGAATTGGTGTTGCCACTGGTAATCTCGGGCATGATGCTGGCATCGACGACGCGCAGCCCGGCCACGCCCTTCAGCCGCAGATGAGGGTCCAGAACGGCGCTGTCGTCACTCTCGCGACCCATCTTCACGGTCCCAACAGGGTGAAAGATCGTGCTGGCGATGTCTCCGGCCAGCTTGGCGAGTTCCTCGTCGCTCTGGTACTGGACGCCCGGCTTGAATTCCTCAGGCTGGTAGCCGGCCATCGCGGGCTGCGACATGATCCGGCGGACCTGCCGCAGGCTGTCGGCGGCGACCTTCCGGTCCTCCTCGGTCGTCAGGTAGTTGGGCGCAATCATCGGCGCATCGCGGAAGTTGGCGGAGCGGATGCGCACGTGGCCCCGGCTGGTGGGGTTCAGGTTGCAGACGCTGACCGTCATGGCCGGGAAGTCGTGCAGCGGCTCACCAAAGGCATCAAGGCTGAGCGGCTGCACGTGGTATTCAAGATTGGCATGGGGCCGGTTCGGGTCGGACCGGGTAAAGGCCCCCAACTGGCTGGGCGCCATGCTCATCGGGCCGGATCGTTTCAGCGCGTATTCCGCGCCGATCATCGCCTTGCCGAAAAGGGTGCTGACCAGCGCGTTGAGCGTGCGGGTGCCGCTCACCTTGAAGACCGTGCGAATTTGCAGGTGGTCTTGCAAGTTTTCCCCCACGGGGGCGTCTTGCAGCACTTCGATGCCGTGCGCGCGCAGCAGCGCCGACGGACCGATCCCCGACAGTTGCAGGATCTGCGGCGAGTTGACCGCCCCCGCCGACAGCACCGTCTCGCGCCGGGCCGTCACGGTAACGGTTCTGCCCTTGCGATTGACCCGCGCGCCAGAACAGCGCAGCGCGCCACTGGCGTCCCTCTCGAAGGTCAGTGTTTCGACCTGCGCCTCGGTCCAGATCGTCAGGTTGCGCCGCGCTCTGGCGGGCTTCAGGAAAGCCTTGGAGGTGTTCCAACGCCAGCCCGACCGCTGGTTCACGTCGAAATAGCCGACTCCCGCATTGTCTCCGCTGTTGAAATCATCGGTCTTGTGGATCCCGGCCTCTTCGGCAGCATCGGCAAAGCTGTCCAGCACGTCCCAGCGCAGGCGCTGCTTTTCCACCCGCCATTCGCCGCCATGGCCGTGCATGTCGGAGAAGCGTTCGTTGTCCCCCACCTTCGGGTCGGCGCCGCCATCCAGCTTGTAGTGGTCCTCATGTGCCTTGAAATCGCGCAGGGCACCGTCCCAGGACCAGTCGTCCTCGCCGGTCAGCGCGGCCCAGTTTTCGTAGTCGCGGGCCTGACCGCGCATGTAGATCATGCCGTTGATAGACGAACAGCCGCCCAGCGTCTTGCCGCGCGGGTAGCGCAGGCTGCGTCCGTTCAGGCCCTTGTCGGCCTCGGTGTTGTACATCCAGTCGGTGCGCGGATTGCCGATGCAATAGAGGTAGCCCACCGGCACGTGAATCCACGGATAATTGTCCGCCTTGCCCGCTTCCAGCAACAATACCCGCTTGGCCGGATCGGCGCTGAGCCTGTTGGCCAGAAGGCATCCAGCGGACCCGCCACCAATGACGATGAAATCGAACGCTGTCGCGGTGTCGGCCATGTCTTCCCCCCCGATCTGTCGGGCAACCAAGGCATCCCCGCGGCCCCCGTCCTATCCGGTGGCTTTCGGGTCGAAGGCTCCTCCCTGCCCATCAACACGTCTCGGTGTAGTGAGGCGCGCGGAACAATCCCAATGACATATATCACTGACTGATATTAAAATCAGTAATATGGAAAGATTCTCCAATCTCAACAGCATTCTGGCCTTTGTCACGGTCGCCCGTGAGGGCAGCGTGTCCCGCGCGGCCGAGGTGCTGAACCTCACGCAGCCGGCGCTCAGTCACCAGATCAGGCGGCTGAGCGAAGAAGCCGGGGTGACCTTCTTCAAGCGTGCGCCGCACGGGCTGGACCTGACGCCGGACGGCAAGGCGCTGCTGCCAAAGGCAGAGGCCGTTCTGAGTGCCATGGCGGAGTTCCGGCAAAGTGCAAGCAGCCAAGTCGGTCAGGTCTCGGGCACGCTGCGGATCGGAACGATCGTGGACCCGGAGTTCATCCGCTTGGGCCGCCTGTTGAGCCACTTGGGCGAAACCTACCCCGGCATCACCACGGAACTGGTGCATGGCATCAGTGGCGATATCCTCGAAAAGCTGCGCCGCCGCCAGATCGACGCGGGATTCTACCTGACAGATCCCGGCGCGGTCGACGACATCGCGGCAGTGGAACCCTTGCAGGTGCAACTGCTCGCCACCTTCAATTACCGCATCATCGCCCCCGTCGGCTGGGAGGCCCGGGTCGCCAGCGCCGACTGGGGTGAACTGGCGCAGCTGCCATGGATCGGTACAAGCGCGGTTTCTGTTCATAATCGTCTATTGAGCAGGATCTTTCAGGAACGCGGCTGCACGCAGAACACCGTCGCGCTGGTCGATCACGAGGGGTCGATGCTGGAGATGGTCCGCGCCGGGGTCGGCCTGTGCCTGTGCCGCGAAAACATCGCCCTCGACCAGCAGCATTCCTATGGCCTGAGCCTGTGCGAGACCCAAAGCGTACCGGCCTGTCTGGTAATGCTCTCACTGGAGGCGCGCAAATCCGCGCCCACCGTCGCGGCCCTTTTCGAACAGCTGGCCATCGTCTGGCGATAAGAGATTGCGACGGAC
>CAYOUP010000252.1:0-5440 GCA_964407125.1 uncultured Hyphomicrobiaceae bacterium
CAGCCGCAACCTCTTTGGGCTCGATATCAATGCCCATTGACGGCTTCGGCGCATCATTGGGCACCAGGCCCATGGCCCAGTTTGTGCCTTTGCCGAGCATGTCCATTGCATCGGGGCCATTATCCCAAAGCGAGACTTTGACAACAGTACCGGCCGCAAAAGACGGCGCCGCCTGTGCTAGCGTCATCACCATCGGCACCAAAATCAGCAAACTTCTTCTCGATAGATACATTGTTTGTACCCTCGTTAGCGTTAAGGCTCGCCATTGAGCTAACCGAGTATCAACGTCTCACCGTGAATCTGTCTTGATCTGAATCAATAAGCACCGACTTGGTTTAAAGCATCTGTACAAGGCCTTGTTTTCAACCGGAACGATCTCCAGCAACAAACGACTTGTGTGACCATTACCACGTCGCGAACAATGCCCGCCAGCATCGCCGAACTTTACAAAACTTAACATTCGGCCCGTTGGCCGGAAACGCTCACCTGTCATCTTCAACACATCCGAGGAACACCTCAATAGACGGAGAGCAGAATGACAGAGAATGAGACCCCGAATACCACTTCCGAAGCCGAACAGCCGAAATCATCCAGTACACGCCGCTGGGGCAAACGCGCCCTGATCGGCACTTTGCTGGTTGGGCTCGGAACCGCTGCTGGCGTCGGAATTGGCGCCAATGCGGTCCAGGCGCATTTCTGGCGCGGCTTCGATAATGCACAAAATATGAGCACTGAAGAAATATCGAGCCGCGTTGACGGCCGCGTCGAGCGCATACTTTCGCGTATCAACGGCACGCCCGAGCAGCAGCAGAAAATTTCAACCATTGCGAAGTCTGCAATCGGCGATCTCAAGGCAATGGAGTTCGCACCGCGCGAAATTCACGGAAAGGTGGCCGAGCTTCTGAGCGCGGACACATTTGATCCGGCCGCCCTTGAAACATTGCGCGCCGAGCAGGTCGCCAAATTCGATGCAGCCTCGAAACGCATCGTGCAGGCCGTTTCCGACGTGGCAGGTGAACTGACAGCCGAGCAGCGCAAGAAACTGGTTACGCAGATGAGTGAGCGCGGTTGGAGGCACGGCGGGCCGCGCGGAGAATTCGGTCCCCGCGGTCCTCACGGTGATGGTCCTGATGGTCACCATGGTCATCATTGGGGCTGGCGTTAACTCCCGGAGCGGGGCATGGATAATGGCAACGAGAATCGTTCATGAGCGCCATGCCCCGCATTCTTCTGGTTGATGATGATGTTAGACTTGCTGCGATGGTCGCGGATTATCTCCGCGGTCATCTGTTCGATGTCAGCCATGCGGAAAATGGCAAGCAGGCTCAGGAGCTGCTTCGGAAGCAGAGTTTCGACCTGATCCTCCTCGATCTGATGCTGCCCGATACGGACGGCATCAACCTCTTTCGCGATTTCCAGTCGCAGCCCTCCTTGCGCACTATCCCTGTCATCATGCTGACCGCGCGCGGCGATCCGACCGACAAGGTGATCGGTCTTGAGATCGGCGCTGAAGACTATGTCGCCAAGCCGTTCGAGCCACGCGAGCTTCTGGCCCGTATCCGCGTCGTCCTGCGCCGTGACCGGGGTGTGCCGGCAACAGCCATTCTGCGTTTCGGTCGCCTGGAAATCGACCGGGGCAGCCGGATGGTGTGGGTGGATGGCGAGGAAAAGCAGCTGACGAGCTACCAGTTCGATCTCATGCTGGCGATGGCGGAGCGGGCGGGCCGCGTCCTGTCGCGCGAGACGCTGGCCGGGCTGGCGCGCGAGGACCATCAATCCTATGATCCAGCTTTCGATCGCTCCGTAGACGTGCATATTGCGCGCATACGGTCCGTGATCGAGGACGATCCCAAACATCCCCGCCGCATCCTGACGGTCCGCGGTGCGGGCTATGTCTTCGCCAAGGCGCAGAACTGATGAGCAGGCTCTATATCCGAATCTATCTGGCCGTGTTCGGAAGCCTCCTCGTCTTTGCGCTGCTTGCCGGAATGGCGGCGATTGCCGGGTGGCTGTTCGAGGAGGAGCATTACCGTCCGTTCCCGGATCGCGGCGCGGAGATCGCGGAAAGGATTCTGCCTGCAGGGAAGTCGCCCGCAGCGCTTAAAGAGGAGCTGGAATTCTGGCAGGAGCGGACCGGCTTCGCCCTTATCCTCATCGCGCCGGACGGGCGAATCATCACCGAGGCAGGCGACATCCCCCACCGTTTCCGGGCCGGTCGCATCCGCGACACGGACCATTCTTTCTGGCGGCGAAGAGGCACTTACGGCTTGACGCTCAGCGACGGGCGAAAGCTGGTCGCCATCTCACCTGATTTTGGCAGGCATCCTCCCTGGCGGCATGGCGGCTGGCTGGCTGCGCTCATCGGAATTGCGCTCGCCGTCGGCATCGCTGCTTACCCGGTTGTGCGGCAGCTCACCAGGCGGCTTGAGCGGCTGGAACAGGGCGTTGCCGCATTCGGTGACGGCGATCTGTCCGCCCGCGTCGATATTCCCGGACGTGACGAGATCGCGCGGCTTGCGAAGACGTTCAACACCTCCGCCGACCGCATCGAGGCTCTGCTGCTGGCGCATAAGACACTTCTTGCCAATGCGTCCCATGAATTGCGTTCCCCGCTGTCCCGGCTCCGCATGGCGCTGGAGCGTCTGCCGCAGAATGGGCAGAGCGCAGCGCAGGCAGAGATCGTCCGTAATATCGGGGAACTCGATCTGCTGGTTGAGGAAATCCTGCTGGCAAGCCGGCTTCAGGCTGGAAATGCAGACACCTTCAAACAGGAGCACGTCGATCTTGCCGGACTGCTGGCGGAAGAATGCGCCGCTTACGATGCCGAATTGAACGTACCCGGCGGCAGCGAGATCATCTTGAATGGCGATGCCCGGCTGTTGCGGCGTCTGTTCCGCAATCTGCTCGACAATGCGACGCGATATGGCGGCGATGCGCCCATTGAAGTGACCGCAGGCATTACAGGCGGCGAGGCCTGGGCAAAGGTCTGCGACCGCGGGCCGGGCATTCCAGAAGATGAAAGGGAAAAGATTTTCGAGCCGTTCTACCGGATGAAGCTGGCGGCGGAAAGCAAGGGCGGTGTCGGTCTCGGGCTGGCGCTCGTCCGTCAGATCGCGGAAAGACATCGCGGCGGTGTTCGCTGTCTTGCGCGCGAAGGCGGCGGAAGCTGCTTCGAGGTGCGCCTTCCTGCTGTTAGGGCTTGAACCTTCGCGCTTCCACGGCGCATGATGAAGGCGAGGAAACAATTGCAGGCATAAAATGATTACGGATTGGGATCGGGCCTATGACAATCGCGGCCATGTCGGAAACGATGTGGCGGAGGCATTCTTTGCGGAATGCGCGGAGAGGGCTCAAGGCTTTCGCGATGAGATGACAGCGAAAGGCAGGGCGCAGCTCGACCTTGCTTATGGGCAGGCCGAACGCGAAAAGCTGGATCTGTTTCTGCCCGAGCGCGCGCCCAAGGGGCTGACCGTTTACATTCATGGCGGTTTCTGGCGCATGTTCGACAAATCGTTCTGGTCGCATTTGGCCGTGGGCGCCTTGGCGCGAGGCTGGGCCGTGGCGATGCCGAGCTATACGCTCGCGCCGGACGTGCGCGTTTCGCATATCACGAAGCAAACCGCAGCAGCCGTCGAGTTTGCCGCCACGCAGATCGAGGGGCCGGTTCGTATTGCCGGACATTCCGCAGGCGGACATCTGGCGAGCCGGATGCATTGCACGGACATTCCGCTTACTGCGCAACTTGTCGAGCGTACTGAGCATATCATCTCGATCAGCGGACTCAGCGATGTGCGTCCGCTTCTGCATCTGGCATTGAACGAGACATTTCGTTTCGACGAGACGGAAGCAGCGGCGGAAAGCCCGGCCTTGCATCATCCGCGCGCTGGTGCTTCCATTACTTGTTGGGTCGGCGGCGCGGAATTGCCCGAATTCATCCGCCAGAATGACCTGCTCGCCAATATCTGGACCGGCCTCGGCGCAACGACGGAAACGGTCCATGCGCCGGGCAAGAACCATTTCACCGTTCTCGACGATCTGCTTGAGCCGGATTCGGAGTTGAACAAGCGCATTGCGCCTTGATGGATTGTGGGTATTGCGTTGAAAAAAGAAAGACCCGCAGTGTTTCTACTGCGGGTCTTGTAGTTCTTGATGGATGCCGGATTATTCCACTGTGGCATACGCCGTCCGGGTATCAGGCAAGGTCGAAGCGATCGGCGTTCATGACCTTGTTCCAGGCCGCCACGAAGTCTTTCACGAATTTCTGCTTCGCGTCCGCGCACGCATAGACTTCCGCGAAGGCGCGGAGCTGCGAGTGCGAACCGAAGACCAGGTCGACACGCGTGCCGGTCCAGTTCGGCTCGCCCGTCTTGCGGTCGCGGCCTTCATACACGCCATCTTCTGTAGAATGCCATTCCGTGGCCATTGAAAGCAGGTTGACAAAGAAATCGTTCGTCAAAGTCCCGGGCTTATCGGTGAAGACGCCGTGCTTGGAGCCGCCTGTATTCGCGCCGAGCACGCGCAGGCCGCCAAGCAGAACGGTCATCTCGGGCGCCGTCAGCGTCAGCAATTGCGCCCGATCCACAAGAGCTTCCTCAGGGGCCATGAACTGTTCGCCGCTGAGATAGTTACGGAAGCCGTCGGCACGCGGTTCGAGCGCGGCGAAGGAGTCCACGTCGGTCTGGTTCTGCGACGCGTCCATGCGGCCCGGCGTGAAGGGCACCGTCACGTCGACGCCGGCGTCCTTGGCGGCCTTCTCGACGGCCGCACAGCCGCCGAGAACGATCAGGTCGGCGAGCGAGACCTTCTTGCCGCCGCTGGCCGAGCCGTTGAACTCGGTCTGGATGGCTGCAAGCTTGTCGAGGACTTTTCCTAGCTGAGCCGGCTCATTGACTTCCCAATCCTTCTGCGGTGCGAGACGAATGCGCGCGCCATTCGCGCCGCCGCGTTTGTCGGAACCGCGGAAGGTCGAGGCCGAGCCCCAAGCGGTTGAGACCAGCTCGGACACGGACAGGCTGGTGCCGAGGATCTTGGCCTTGAGAGCCGTGATGTCCTGTTCGTCGATCAGCGGATGATCCACGGCCGGGATCGGGTCCTGCCAGATCAACTCCTCCTTGGGGACGAGCGGGCCGAGATAACGCATGATCGGGCCCATATCGCGGTGAGTCAGCTTGAACCACGCGCGGGCGAATGCATCCGCGAACTGATCCGGATTTTCGTAAAAGCGCCGCGAGATTTTCTCATATTCCGGGTCGAAGCGCAGTGACAGGTCCGTGGTCAGCATGGTTGGCCGATGCTTTTTCGACGGATCGTGGGCATCCGGGACGTCGGCCGGGGCGTCCTTCGCAACCCACTGATATGCGCCAGCCGGGCTCTTCGTCAGTTCCCATTCGTACTTGAACAGGTTGTCGAAGAAATGATTGCTCCACTTCGTCGGTGTCTG
>CAYOUP010000253.1:0-5436 GCA_964407125.1 uncultured Hyphomicrobiaceae bacterium
AGCGGTGCTTTTGTTTGCTCTGCCAATTACAAACTTATGTGCAGAAAACAATGTATCCAACATCGAGCAGATTGGCTCGGGCCATACTGCAAAGGTTACGCAAGACGCATCCCAGGGTGCTGTTAATGGCACAACCATAGAGCAGGACGGTGATGAGCATAGCGCCACGATTGATCAAAGCGGAACATCGATAGAGAACGATGCATCGATCTTTCAAACCGGTCTCGGCAATATGGGGTCCATCTTTCAGGGCGGAGACGGCGGTATCAATACGGCCATCATCACCCAGAACGGCGACTCGAACGAAGCACGAATTACGCAGCAGGCTTTGCAACTCGGTCAAAGCGAGAATATGGCCAGGATCACCCAGAATGGAACCGGCAATGATGCCGATATCGATCAGACCGGTGACGGTCATGAGGCCGAGATCAAACAGAACGGCAATTTTAATACCGGCAGCATCGTGCAAAATGGCAGCGGCCAAAAAGCGTATCTTGAACAGAATGGCAATAATCTTGCCCATCCCACGATCATTCAGAATGGATCTGGCGGGCAAGTCAGCGTAATCCAGAACCAATGATACAGGCATGGGGAGAAAGGCTGGGAAATTGGCGGTGAATTGGCGAGAATTAAGGGGAATTTCCGCACGCTTCCTGATAGCAATTTCGTGCCTGTTTCTTCCGCTGGAGCGCTCGCATGCCGGAAGCTGCTCCAAGATTCGCTTGTCCGCGAACTGCGCCAGTACACCGCATGCCTACCGGCTGAAACAGATCCGTTCCGGCCGTTCCGCCAATGCGAACAGCGCCTCGAAAATGCTCATCCGTCTGAGCGAGAATGAAATAGGCTCGGAAAGTAGTCGGAAATTATCGCGTAAAAACAACAACTTAAGCGGAGAGGTCTTGATCCGCCCGGCTGATAAACAAACGGCAGAAATCCTCTCCCAACTCGGTATTCCGGTGCTGCCAGGCCTCCCGCCCATCATCATCGTCCTGCCCGAGGACAACGACAAGAATGACAAAATCCAATAGCAACTGACGCCCCCACACTCAGAACCGATCCGGAGACAGCGCCTTAATATCAATGAAAGATTCACGCTTCCCGATAATATCGGAAACAAGCTGCGCCGTAGTAGCCGCCAACGTAAGGCCCATATGGCCATGACCGAATGCGCAGATGATGTTGCGATGTTTTTTCAGCCGTCCGACATAAGGCAGGCCGTCAGGCGTTGAATCGCGCGATCCACACCACCTCGATGCATTGTCGTCGCCATCAAGATCCGGCAGCAACTCCTGGGACTGATCGAAAAGCCTGTCCGCACGATCCCAGTCCGGCTGCGCTTCGGGATGCGCGAATTCGGATGTTCCCGCAAGCCTGATGCCTTTTTCCAGCGGTGTGATCACGAATCGCCCCTCGCCTGCAACGATCGGCCTGTTAATCGACAATTCGGGATCATGCAGCATCAGGTGATAGCCGCGTTCGCTCGCTATTTTCGGCTTGATACCAAGTGGCGACAGCAAAGCGGATGATGAAATGCCAGCAGCCACGATCACTTCATCATATCCGGTTTCATCTTCTTCCGTCAGAACATTCACACTGTTCCTGTCGACAGGCTTAAGCCGCCGCACTTGGCTCCGGCGAACCTCGCCGCCTGAAGTTCTGAACAATCCCGAGATCGCATCGCTGAGTTTTCGCGGTTCGATGCACTGACCAACGTCTGGATAAAGAATGCCGCCGGCAAGATCCTCATACAGGGCAGGCTCAAGCTGCCGCATCTCTTCAGGATGGATGATTTCGTAAGACACGCCATGCCCGCCGCGCAGTTCCGCATCCTGCTGTGCAGCCCTAAACGCTTTGCGTGTCTTGAATACGTAGAGCAACCCGTTCTGACGAAAGTGCCGCGATGCGTCATGCGGCCCGGCCAGATTCATCCAGGTCTGCAAGGCGTTCATCGCCAGGGGCGCGAGCGTTTCGGCCGTTTCCGCCCGCCGCTTGCGTGTATTGTTTTTGCAGAACAGAGAGATCCAGGGCAGAAGTTTCGGCAGATGCGTCTTGCGGATAACCAGCGGCCCATCCTTACGCCGTAGCAGCAGAGGCAGCTTGCGCAAGATAGCCGGTTCTGCAAAGGGCACGGTCTGAGCGGTCATGATTATAGCGGAGTTACCGGCCGAAGTCTGGCTGCCGGGCTCCATTGGATCATAGATCGTAACGCGATAACCGTCCCGCCTGAGTCTGAGAGCGACAGCCAGCCCCACAATGCCAGCCCCCACGACGGCAATATGCTTCCCTAATTTCATCTCCGCATTCTCCGAGCGCCTTTAAGCTGTTATTACATCATCAGCCCGGTTTATATCCAGAGGAACAACAAGCTGATACTTAAATCAGAAAACCGGGTGACCGGCCACGTTTCTTACGACAAACAGCAATGATTTTCATGCGATTGCAGAGTAATTTTACTTTGACCGTCAGTTCTCCCGTCAGATGATGCCAGCGAATTCGACTGACTTTGTGGATTTGGGCGCTATCCGAAGGCGGATGTGATGCCGGATTGCTACTCATGCCAGGGTGTCGCTTTTACGCCAACTGATCGGAAAAAACGGGATAGGCGGCATGGCTGGGTTGTCTGGCGTTCCGGCAACGACGCTCTATTTGCGTCTCAAACACTTCGGCATTGATGTCAGATAGTTCCGTGCTGCTTGACGCAAGCGGGACGATCCCGCGGCTTGCATATTACCAGGTTACCGCACTTCGATGATTGTGCGCTTTCCAGTGTTGGCGCTTTCGGCAATAGCATGAATGACTGTCTCGAACTCAAGTGCATCGTCGAAATCCGGATGGGCCTTGGCGTCGCTGGCGATGGCACGCAGGATTTCAGCGGCTTCTATCGTCTTCAGGTCGACAAAGCCGAGCTGATGGCCTGGCGCGGGACAGAACTGCCCGTAAGGTGGGTGCTCCGGGCCGCTCAGAATGGTGCAGAAACCCTGTTCGGCCCTGGGGCCGCTGTTTTCATAGATAGTGAGCTCGTTCATCCGCTCCTGGCAGAAGGTGATCATGCCCATCGTTCCGTGTACCTCCCAATCCAGGCGGTTCTTCCTACCCCAGGCCGAGCGTGACGTGGAAAGCGAGCCGTGCGCGCCATTCGCAAAACGCACGATCGCGGTGGCGGTATCTTCATTTTCGACCGCTGCCCGTCTGCTGCCATCAGGTATTGGCCGGGTTTCATGGATGATCTGAGCGTCGGCGACGAGGCTTTCGATGGGGCCAGCTAGCCCATAGGCCATGGAGACAAGGTGACAGCCGAGATCGCCCAATGCGCCAAGCCCCGCCTCCAATAGCCGAGCACGCCACGTCCATGGCAGGTCGGGATCGGCCTGATAGTCCTCGTCCACCCAGCCGCGGAAATGAACGACACGCCCGATGCGGCCCGCAGAAATCAGCCTTTGGGCGTGGGTGAATGCCGGGTTCTTGATGTAGTTGTAGCCGACTAGTGTGCGCACTCCCGCGCTTCTGGCCACGTCGGCCATCTCGCGCGCCTGATCGAGCGTCAGCGCCATCGGCTTTTCGCAATAGACGTGCTTGCCATGCGCGATTGCCGCCATGGCCATTTCGCGATGCAGGCTATTAGGCGTGGTAATCGAAACCAGATCGACTTTCGAGTCCGCAATCAGCGCGCGCCAATCCGCTGTGCTTCGCGCAAAGCCGAATTGTTCCGCCATCTGATGAACGCGCTCGGCAGGTGTGTCGCACAACAGCTCCAACCGGCAGGCCGGAACGTCGCCCATCACCGCGCGCACAGCTCTATATGCCAGGGCATGCGTCTTGCCCATGAAGCCGGTCCCGATCAGACCGATGCCGATTTCCTCCACCCTGTTCTCCATTCTAATTTTTGTTATGCGTCAGTGCCCGGTCACGTTCGCCGCTATCAGGCGGTCTTCCGCACAATGAATTCGCCTTCAAAGAGCGTGTTACCGGCGGGTTCGGAATTGGATTTGAGCATCTCTGCCAGAGCGTCCGCCATTCTCGTAATCGGCTGCCTGTACGTGGTGAGATTATAGGCTGGCGAACTTGCCGGTTCGATATCGTCAAAACCGACGACCGAAATATCTCCGGGTACGGACAGTCCTAGACCATGCCGAATTGCATCCATGGCGCCTATCGCGAGGACATCATTTTCGCAGAACATCAGATCAGGATAGCCGGACGGCTTCAGCTTGCTCAAACTGTCGAACACGACATTGTAGGCGAGCGAATAATTATATTGGGGCACATGAACCACTTCGGGCGTGTAGCCTCTCGCTTTCTGCCAGATCTCGACAAATGTCTCTTTGCGTATCAGCTTTGCGGACTGGGTGTTCGGACCTGCGAGAAAGATCGGCCGCTTGTAATCTTTTTCGAGCAGATAGGCCGTGATCTCCCGGATTGCCGCATCGTCGTCGCAGCATATTGAAAGCGTATTGGGATTTTGGCTGGCGCGGGCGAAGATCACCAGCTTCTTGAGCTTTCGCGCGCCCAAGGCAGTATGCATGATCGCTTCGTCGAAGCGTGTACCGATCAGGACAGCGACGTCAACGCGCCGTTGGCTGGCCGCGAGCAGCGCGGATTGAGTTTCCGATTGATCCGAGGTGTTGAATAGAAGCGTGCCCCATCCCTCACGTTGCATGACCCGTGTCAGCCGTTCCAGCATCAGGAGCTTATGAGGGTTGCTGAAATCATCGACCAGAAGAGCAACGAGATTGGACCGGTCAGAGGCAAGGCTGGAAGCAAGCAGGTCCGGTACGTAGCCAAGCTCCTCCGCCACCTTGAGTACCTTCTTTCGGCTTTTTTCCGATATGGACGCATCCTTCTTGAAGGCTCGGGAGACGGTCCATCGGGACACTCCTGCGGCTTCCGCCACATCATCAGCCGTCACATTTTCAAATTCGGTTGTTTGCTTCTGGTCCACCGTATTCCTCCTGATGGCCTAATATATAACCTGTTAAGGCCGTGATCAGAAAATAAATTGCTCGCGCGAGCAAAATGGCCTTGCACGCGCGTGCAATTTTGTGAAATAGTTACCATCAATGAAAAAAGGAATAGTGGTCTGGGAGGATCGCGAATGCTGCGCGTCGGTCTTATTGGCGCTGGCCGCATCGGTCAGGTGCATGCGCGAAATATCGCTGCGAACCCTATGAGCAGTCTTGCTGCCGTCTCGGATATGGTTGAAGCCGCCGCTACTGCCTTGGCGGGGTCTTACGGCGCAATTGCCAGATCGACCGAAGACATCCTTGCCGATAGCGCGATCGACGCGGTTCTGATCGCAAGTTCCACCGACACACATGCGGATCTGATCGAAGCGGCCTCCGCAGCCGGAAAGGCTGTGTTGTGCGAAAAGCCGATCGATCTCGATCTTCGGCGCGCCCGCAAGTGCCTGACGGCGACGGCTGCATCAGGGCGGCCCGT
>CAYOUP010000254.1:0-1085 GCA_964407125.1 uncultured Hyphomicrobiaceae bacterium
CTTGCGCCGGGCGGCTGCATCATCGTGACCGTGCCCGCCTATCAGTGGCTTTACGGCGAGTGGCTGCCGCAATCGGGGCGCGAACCGGCTGACGGCCCGCCCTTCGAGGATTATCTCAACACGCCGCAGGACACCGCGCCGAACGACCTGCGGACGGCGATCCACATGCCGCTGCGTTGATCGTTGCCGGGTTACTGGCGCTTTGTGAGCCGTGCCGCGAAGAAGCCGTCCATGCCGCTGAGATCGGGATCGCTTAATTGCAGATAGAAGGGCAGGGTGCGCAGGCGGCCCTTGATCAGCCATTCGGCGCGTCCATCCACTTCGTCAGGTTCGATCTCCGAGAGTGACATGTCATCGCGCTGAGCCAGAAGCCGCTCGATATGGTCCGGTCCCTCGGATGGCTCCAGCGAGCACGTTGCGTAGACCAGCGTGCCGCCTGGCCTGAGCAGCTCGATTGCCTTGTCGAGCATGGCCTTTTGCAGCTCGACCAGCGGCGCGATGCCGGACGGTTTCTTCAGATGAGGCAGGTCGGGATGGCGGCGGATGGTGCCTGTGGCGGAGCACGGCGCATCCAGAAGGATGGCGTCGAACTGCCGGTCCGGCGTCCACTGCAAGAGGTCGGCTGCAACGATGTCCGCGCTCAGCTTGAGCCGCTCAAGATTTTGCCTGAGCCGCTTGAGCCGGTTTTCCGAGACGTCGAGCGCGGTGACTTCGGCTCCGGCATGGGCGAGTTGCGCGGTCTTGCCGCCGGGCGCGGCACAGAGATCGGCGATATTTTTGCCTTTGACGCCGCGAAGAAACCGGGCCGGAAGGCTCGCGGCGATGTCCTGCACCCACCACTCGCCATCATTATAGCCTTCAAGCTCCTCGATCCGGCCTTTCGCGGCCAGCCGCACGCTACCGCAGGGCAGCACGACACCGCCAAGACGCTCCGCCCAGCCATCCGGATCGCTTTTCACCGTCAGGTCGAGCGGCGCTTCGCTGAGATGCTGCTGTGCAATCCGCTCGGCAATATCGGGTCCATAGGTTTCGGACCAGCGCTCATGGAGCCAGTCCGGCGTGTTGAGCCTCGCTGCATCCTGCTC
>CAYOUP010000254.1:1185-5418 GCA_964407125.1 uncultured Hyphomicrobiaceae bacterium
AGCTGGCCCTTGTGGCGCAGCGTGGCCATGACGATGGCGCGGGCAAAGGCGCGGTCGCGGCTTTCGAGATCGCTGTAATTTTCATGGCCGGACAATGCATCGAAGGCATCGTCCAGCGGATGATGCCTGTTCAATATATCGGTCAGCGCGTGGACAGCCATCCGGCGCGCGCGCAATCCGGCCCGGTCCGCGGCGTTCAATTTTTCCTCTTTCGGGCCGAAAAGGGAGTCGAACACATTTCCAGCCAATCTACCGTTTCAGAGAAGGTCCCAAACGTGGCTGCACCATGGATGGCAATCAAGGGTGAACTTAGCCCCATGGCCCCTTATCCCCGGTTTGCGGATCGGTCCAGGGGCCGGGGTGTGTTTCCGGAACGGCGCTGCTTGCGCTCTGGCCCATTTCAGCGGCTATCCGCTCAAGAGCGGCGATACGGTTCGCCGTATTGGGATGGGTGGAGAAGAGGTTATCCATGCCCTGTCCGGAGAGCGGGTTGATAATGAACATATGGGCGGTCGCCGGGCTGCGTTCCGCGTTCTCGTTCGGTATCCGTCTTACAGCGCGGGATATCTTGTCGAGCGCGGATGCGAGCCACATGGGGCGCTGACAGATTTCCGCTCCCATCCTGTCGGCTTCATATTCGCGCGACCGGCTGATCGCCATCTGGATCAGCATGGCGGCCATGGGCGCAAGAATAATCATCAACAGCACGCCGATAAGGCCGAGCACGCCGTTATTCCGCCTTCCGCCGCCGAAGAACATGGCGAAATTGGCGAGCATGGAGATCGCGCCGCCGATCGTCGCGGCGATGGTCATGGTCAGCGTGTCGCGGTTCTTGACATGCCCCAGTTCATGGGCCAGCACGCCCGCCAGTTCTTCCTTGGTGAGGGTACGCAGCAGTCCCGTCGTTGCGGCGACAGCGGCATGTTCCGGATTGCGTCCCGTGGCGAAGGCGTTGGGCTGGTCGGTATCGATCAGATAGACCTTTGGCATCGGCAATTCGGCATTGGCTGCAAGCTGCCGGACAATATCGTAATATTCCGGCGCGCTGCGCGCATCGACCTGCTTGGCGTTGTGCATGCGCAGCACCATCTTGTCGGAGTTCCAGTAGCTGAAGACGTTCATCGCGGCTGCGATCAGAAAGGCGATGACCATGCCTGAAGAGCCGCCGACGAAATAACCGATTGCCATGAATATTGCGGTCAGGACGGCCAGCAGCAATGTGGTGCGAAAATAGTTCATTTTATCGTCCTTGAATGGGCCAGCTTGCACTGTCGGAAAGTCGGAATTGCTCCAAAAAACAGCCTGATCCGTTTCGGTTGCATGATTTGACGTCCCTTGCGGATGAACACAGATATAATGCGGGAAACGCAGGAGTACAAAATGAAGGATGAGACGAAGCCGGAGCCGGGTAAGGCTGCGGCGGATCATAGTGGCGCAGAAGGGACAACGCCGGCGGAGCGCGCCCTGGCGGAAGCGGCCGAACGGCGTGCAAGAGCTGAGAGAGAATCCCGGACCGCGTCAAAGGAAATCAACGGTCCCAAAGGGCTGGAGCCGACCCGTTACGGCGACTGGGAAAAGGGCGGCATCGCCTCGGATTTCTAAGTCCCGCAATGATGAGAAGATGCAGGGCGGTGCGATCTGCCCGCAGAGTCATGAAACGCCGGGCAGCTTGATCGTGGCTCTGAGCCCTCCCCCTTCCCGGTTTTCAACGGTAATATCCCCGCCATGATCGCGCACGATTGAACGCGCAATGGCAAGGCCAAGCCCTATCCCGCCTGTCTCCTTGCTCCTTGCTGTGTCCATTCTCACGAATGGCCGGAAAACCTGCTGCATATGGTCATCGGGAATGCCGGGGCCGTCATCCTCGACCATGATCCACGCCTCATGGCCGGGACCGTTCAATGTGACGCGCGCCCGTTTCCCATGAATGACGGCATTTTCGACAATGTTCCGCACAGCGCGTTTAAGGCTGTTGGCGCGGCACCGGTATGGCATTGTCCCGATTTCGCGGTAATCAACGTCACGATTGATGTCGACTTGATCCGCACACACGGTTTGGACGAGCGCATTGAGATCGACCGTCTGAATGGGCTCGGAAATCGCTTCCTCGCGGGCGAAGGACAGGGCTGCCTCCGCCATCTGCTGTATTTCGTCGAGTGAAGCCAGCATCCGAAGCCGGATTTCATCGTCCTCGATAAATTCGGCACGCAATCTCATCGTGGTGATTGGCGTGCGCAGATCGTGGCCGACGGCAGCGAGCATTTTGGTGCGGTCAAGCACGAAGCGGGTCAAGCGCTCGCGCATGGCGTTGAATGCCTCGATGGCCTGACGGATTTCCGCCGGTCCCGATACCGGAACAGGCTGATCCGCATCCCCCCGCCCGAATGCCTCGGCTGCGCGGGCAAGGCTCTGAATCGGCCGGTTGATGTGACGGCTCAGGAAAAACAACATCGTACCGAAGACAATCAGCATCGTTGCAACGGGCACGAGCAACACGGCTGCGGACGGAAAATTAAGCGGCGGCTTAACTTCCACTTGCAGCCAGCGATTGTCCCTCAGAAATATCGCTGCTTCGAGCCAAGGCTCCGGCTCGACGTTTTCGGCGGAGCCGGCGCCGATGAGCCAGCGCTGCAACAGTTCAAGCCAGCTCAGCTCATTGACCGAGACCACGATCTTTTCCAGCGGCCGGTTGACGAGCGCTTGCAGCTCAAGCTGATAGACGGCGCTGTCCTCATCCGTATCGGTGATCTCCTGAGGCGGGCCTTCGATCGACAGTGCCAGATTCTCCATATCGGAGGCGTTGAGCACATGTTGATGGAGCGTGTCGGGCGTCCGGTCCAGGAGTTCGACGACCGATGCGATGCGCGCAAGTACATAACCGGTCCACCACTCTCTGGCTTCGTCCTGCCTCTCGGCTGCGGTGATTGCAAGCATCGCCAATTGCGAAATCAGCAGGGCCGCAAGCGAGAATGCGACGAGCTGACCAGGCACCGTGCGGGGCAGGAACCGCTTCATATCGTTTCAACGGCTACTGCGAATTTGTAGCCGCCGCCCCAGACGGTCTGGATGAGTTGCGGCTTTTTCGGGTCGTCCTCGATCTTTCTCCGCAGACGGCTGATCTGATTGTCGATGCTGCGGTCGAACAGATTGGCCATGCGGCCCTTGGTCAGATCGAGTAGCTGGTCCCGGTTGAGCACCACGTTCGGGCGCTCCAGAAAGACGCTGAGCAAGAGGCACTCGCTGTGAGACAGCGGCGTGACGATATCCTGCTCGTTGCATTTGATTTCGCGGCGTCCGGCATTGAAAATCCACCGGCCGAAACGGAGGGAGCGGTCCGTTTCCGGTTCACGCGAGGGCGGAATGCTGTGAGTGCGGCGCAGGACGGCTTTGATGCGGGCAACGAGTTCGCGCGGATTGAATGGTTTGGTAACGTAATCATCCGCGCCAAGTTCCAGTCCGATGATCCGGTCGGTTTCCTCCGCAAGTGCGGTGAGCAGTATGAACGGTGTTTCCTTGCCCTCGCTCAACTTGCGCGCAAGGCTCAAACCATCCTCACCGGGCATCATGATGTCGAGCACGATCAGGTCGATTGCGCTGTTTTTCAGCACTTTTCTTGCCTCCTCCGCATCGGCGGCAATGGTGGTGCGCATGCCATGTTTGCGCAAGAACCTGGCCAGAAGATCGCGGATCTCCCGGTGATCGTCCACAATAAGAATGTGCGAAGTGGCTTCGTTCATGCCTCAAACAGCGTTCGCTTCAGAGAGCGGGTTGAAGAAAGAAGAGTACGTCTTTCCGCTCCGTGCCATGCAAATGGAATAACGTTTATGAGGCTGGATTAATTCAGTCCCGGATTAACGTTATCCAGCGTGGTGCCCATGCGCTCCCCGGAGATCAAGGAAAATAACGCTCCAGACTACGTCTTCTGTCGATAATTAACCAGCCATGCTGTATCGGAGATGAACCAAACGGGAAGACTGTTGCGTTTGCGTCGCCCCAAGGCAGGACAAGAGAAAAAGCAAATTAACGCATCAGGTTAAGCAATGAAAGTTGAGAGGGCAAAAATGACGTTAACGGTATCCGGCGCAGTCATCAGTTGACTGTGGAGGGGGACTCCACAGTCATGCCTCATGGCGTGCGCTATCTTTTAGCCTGTGGCGATATATTGGCGCATCGAATTGGTTTCGAGTTCGGCAATTGCGAGGCGCTGTTTGACCACGTCGCCGATGGATACGA
>CAYOUP010000255.1:0-5414 GCA_964407125.1 uncultured Hyphomicrobiaceae bacterium
GACAGACTGTTCCGAAATTAAGACCATGTTCTAGATCCACGGAAATTGAGGGACCCAAAATGACTTTCGATGACCAAATTTCTAGAGGGCTACCGCTGCGACGATCTGTCCATGCCGGGAAGAAGACTCCATCGAACCCACTTAAACTATCATAGTCACCATACGAAGTTGCATTACTCTGGGCTGAAGTCACCTTCACAGGACTACTCCATGTCTGACCGTCGTTTGTAGATGTCTGCATCCAAACATCGGTCTGGAGTCGAGTGGGGTCACTAACTGTGTCACGATAGGTGACGACCAATTCCCCGTTGCTCTGGTCCACACACAGCTGCGAATGAAATTGATCATTCAGTAAAGTCTGGTCGTTAAGCATGACAGGAGAAGACCAATTGGCACCTCCATCAGTTGAACGGGAGAACCAGACGCGAGTCTTACATGTGGAGCTAACATCACTTACTGGTCCATACCCAGGCTGTGACGGGTTGCAGCCGTTGCCAGTCGTGCATTCGGATGTATCTGGATGAACGTCAGACCATACAGCGTAGACAAGGTCCTTAGTTGCAGTACGGTAAGCTCCCCCAGAGATATAGACACGTGCTTTCCGGTTGCAGACCGCAGGGATAGCGAGGCGTCTACGTGTTGCAAACGTCGTAGCGATGTTGATGGGCGCTCCAAAGCTAGCCCCACCATCCGTTGATTTGGTGACCAGGATCTTCCGGTTCCCATCAGAGTTTTGCCAAAATACAAATACATCACCGTAACTGTTAGTCTTGACGTCTCCACCGATTCCCGAGCCAGTAGTTTCACTGCCACTCAGTTGCAAAGGAGTCTGCCATGTTCCACCGGCACCAGTTGTCCGCCGGGCAAAGAAGACAGGAACACCACTATGCCATGTGAGGTATACTTGATCTTTGTAGGGAGAAGTCGGACTATGATCGACCCACATGATTTCACGATCTGTACCAGTGTCACTACCTGAAGGTATACCTTCAACCGTCCAAGTTGCACCATTGTCTGATGACGTAAAAGTCCGCACTCTGACTTGTACCCCCATAGGGGTGATGCCAAGCGTGGCCGCCCACGCCGTTCCGTCTGACGTCCAGTCCACCATCGGATCACTCTGGAAAGCGTCACCCGATACTGATGGCAGACTTGTTTGATTCCAAGTGCGGCCGCCGTCGACTGAATAGAATTGTGCCTGACTCCCTGGTTGGTTTGATGCTGCAATGACCTTACTGAGATCTCCATAATTCACACGGATATCAGTCTCGCTTCGCGAAGAGGCCGATGAGCCCGATATGCGAAAATCGCTCAAGGCTTATGTCCCCGTACCATCCCTTTCAACATCATTTTTACTATATTTAGAAGGGATTGATTGTTGAGTCGATGGTAAGTCCTGATGGGCAAGCATCCACTCATATATATCATACAATACCTCGGGATATCCGGTTCCTGGGTTGACAGTGGGATGCTGAACATCGGGATGGTTTTTCCTCCAATAAACACGTAACCACAGTGGTAATCCTTCGCCGTCGTCAGCCTCTTCTGACTGAAGGAGATCGAAATCTTGGTTTTCCATGATCAGCTTTTCAAGAGCACTATTTCTAATAACCTTGTCTGCTAAAAGTTGTTCCTCAACAGACGGCCACTTAGGCCGTGACCGTTCACCTTTCATTAGAGTTCCTCCTTATATGAACATTGTCAAGTGATACAGATGGGCCAATACTCATTGTCACTAATATGGTTTAATGAACTATAAGGTTTTTCGGTTACTACGAACACACTATACACATACTCCAATACTGTACACCTTTGAATTTTAAGCCCTTTAAGTCATTGAGCGGAAACAACAAGCTCAAATAGTCTCACAGGGATTTATGTCGTCATATTTTTATATAATATCGCCACTTAATAGTTAGTGTCTTCATACAAACTGATCAGACGTACTGCAAGAGTTCTGACATATGTTGTGCTAGCCCTTTCACTTATAGCATTGACTGCAGAGTTGTTGCCAGAAGTTCATGCAAAGCTTGTAGTTATTCCAACTCTGCTTCTGGTGGTAGCTCTGTGTGTTATTGAGATTGGACAACAGAAGGTCATAAAGAGTGAGATGAGATAGAGTACCTAGAATAGTCTGCCTCATACATATTCTTTCCAGATCCCAAAATATTGTCTACATAGCTAATTGTTGTACTTCCAACAGCTAATGATTGATAATGGTTAGCTTCAAAAGCTTTCCACACCTCATTCAGATCTAATGAAACCGCAAATGATGAATCTCATTCCGCACTTGTATATCGTGTAGATTTAGGAAGTATTAGTAATTTTTCGAAAATATCGCCAACGATGAATAATGGCCCCTGCGTGACGTACTTGGATTGTTCTCGAAGCTAGATCAGCTTGGCCGATCGCAAGTAGTCGTTCTAGCTCTTCGTAAGAAGCAAAATTTACAAGTATTGCACGTTAACAATCAATATGGAAGAAAAAGCTAACGTATCCTAAATGGTTTCGAAAAAACCCTTGAATCATATCAAGAGTATGTTGCCCTGCAAGTGTATGAAGCTGATACGTAATTTCAATTTGGCAGATATTTTACCATCATCATCTGTTATTGGTACCACGTGTTTCTACCTTAGGTAATCCCATATACCAAGACGAATGCCGGAAGAAATCATAATGATCGTGAACAATCTTGTTGTTCATGCGATGAATAGGGATATCATTTCTTATGCTAGTGAACACCACACTGTTGACCCTAGTAAGGTTAACCTGTGGCCGTAGCGCTGAGATCGTGTCCCCCTGTTCCAGCCGAAACAGGGTCAGGATCTTCTACAGGTCCACCAGTGGCGCCGCTATCTGTATCCGTATCACTTTCCACTACGATATCATCACTACCGCCAAACCAACCCCAAAGGAATGCTTGAGGATCTCCCCCTTTAGGGGGCCTTATTCCCAACTCTTCATTTATTACTTTTGCCTTGTTAACCAAGTCTTCGAAACTTACAGAGGCATTTACAATATTGTGTTTTTTTAATGCCTCAAATATTCTTCCTGCTCTTTTTCTCTGAAGATCATTATCCTTTTTGTAATCCACGTACTTTCAATCTAATCAAGATATATAAGGATATTGGACTTCGACTTATTTTGAATCCTACCGCTACCACTACTATAACCAGAGTGGTATATACCACACTCACTATATCTGATGCCGGTGCTTGGTGAAACTAAGCTGTATGAAAAAAGAGATGTTCGAATTAACAGGATCATAGTCCTTATGTATCATAGGCATTATTCATAAGCATCTGATCGGAAGATCTTAAGCCAAAGTCTTCATCGGAATTCGTGAAACACAGCATCGGCTCAGACAAGCTGCGTAACGCAGTCCATCGGCTGATGTGGGATTTGATAAACCTTCGATCGAGTCCACTCCTCAGTATTCCGAATTCCTCAGAGTGATAAGTGTAGTCATCAAGGGAATCCCAATATGAAACATAACGACTCAAATCTTAGTTTATAGAGGGCATATGCCTCCTTTCAGGTTTCAAGCATACTACTGTAGACTAGGGCACACTTCCTTTGTTATCACTAGTTACTACCAATGGTGCAGATGTATTATTTTATGTGATTCCAACACGATGGCAACAATACACATAATAGTGAAGGCATTAAATTGCTCCTTATAATATGTATCCGATTGTTATAAATCAATATAGAATATGATAAGATTCAAAGAAGATTTATTTGCTGTATCGCAGTTTATAATTTCAGCAAACATGAACCAAAGGATATAGATGACGGACAATAACGATAGTTTATAATAAATTAGCTATGAGCGTCAGGCTGAAGGAAGATTTAGCTCGTGTTACAGCAATACTAAATGAAACATTCCAAACCGTTTCATTCAAAAGGGATTATGATACAGCATTCGGAAGAATATGTAATATCCTTCACAAATATGGAATTGAAGAGAATCCAAGAAACCTGCGATTTAGGTTTATACTCTGCATGCAAGAATTCTTTGATTCAATTCCAGAAGATAAATGGAGATTAAAAGATCCCGATTTCCTGAAGCAAGCGGATGAAACTGGAATTAGGAAGTTTGTAGAATGGATCATAGAACAGGTTAGTTAGAAGTTAGAATAAATAACAGGAGATTGAAGCTTGCTGCCTCAACATTTTTTCAAGGACGAGAATGCTATTTCAGGATATCCAAGAGTAGTTATTTCAGCTCTGTTGCATAAATCAGCAAAAAGAAATCTAAAGTAAAATGGAAAATAAAAAAATAATGCTTTAATTTCGACTTCAAATACTTCGTTGGTAAAATTATACTCGAAAAATTTAGAATCCCACTCCATACATGTGCGTAACCTCCTTAGATAGTAGTCTCTTGTAACTTGGGATCTCACTGCATATAGGAATAGCGAAAATGCATTAGATCCTTCTAAAGACCCTTGGTGTTCAATCTGCATCTATCTAGTTTCATTTTTTTGCCAAGTGAATCCGATTTGAGAACTAATATCACAATGGGGCCAGTGGTTCCTGAACCATATTTGACATGATTTCGGGACCCAACTTCACGGACTAGTCTGCGTAGCAAATAACATTTTCGCATGTTATGCTGCATAACATGCAAATCATAAATGGATGGATAGTTTTTCTTGTAATATGCTAGACATGGGAATGGACATCCCGGGCGATGTTATGTACCGCAACTAGATTTTAGCGGTGATGAAGTGCGTCTCAAGATAGAGCATGATCATGATCGTGGGTTTATAAAGATAGACGATGAGGAAGAGCTAACAAAGATAGATGATCTTGGGCTTGAATCCCTCATTGATCGCTGGATAGGAATCAGATCGCTCTGTTTTAATATTGATAACAACAGCAAAGTTAGAATAGTTACTCTTGTTTATAACCATTTCTCTGGAGAGGGCAACCCTGAAAATAATTGGAGAGTGATAGCAGATTGGACAGACCACGGGCAATTTGAAGGGGACGATGGGGACAGAGACGGGGACAATGAGGGACCATATGCGACTTTCGATCGGGATGATTTTCAACAAGATATAAGAATTGATAGACAGGAAGGTGTACCTGATTCTAAGTTCGTATTCTTTCGGAAAATAGATTGCACAAGACCTCTGACTGATATCGTAACATGAAAGATCTATTATTGATAGAAGTAACATTCAATGCTCTGATTGGTTCAGCCATGCAGTAAAGATCACTATTACCTCTTCTCGAAATTTTCTAGTCTAATCCCTTACCGCATCATGAAATATTCCTTGTCTTGCTCCATATCATCAATGTCAAGTTTCAAAGGATCAGTTTCATAAATCTCCATTATAATCACATACTACGACACACCGTATCCAGAAGTTGTGTTTGGCATATTTCTCGTTCTATGAGTCATG
>CAYOUP010000256.1:0-5387 GCA_964407125.1 uncultured Hyphomicrobiaceae bacterium
GCTCAGCCATCAATTGCTGCATGGTCAGCGTCAGCGCGGCGACGAGGAAAATCAGCCAGAACAATGCGGTGAGATAGGCCATGATCCCCATCGCCAGATGCAGACGGCTCAGCGTCCGCAGACCGCTTGCCCCGATCACGCGGGCATGCTGGAGATTGCCCTGGCACCAGCGGCGGTCGCGCGTGGCGAAGTCGATCAGGCTGGGCGGAATTTCCTCATAGGAGCCGCGCAACTCCGGCGCCATGCAAACCTGCCATCCGGCGCGGCACATCAGGGCCGCCTCGACAAAATCGTGGCTCAGGATCTGTCCGCCGAAGGGCGGCGCGCCGGACAAATGCGGAAGACCGGCCGATTCCATGAATGCGTTCACGCGGATGACCGCATTATGTCCCCAGAAATTCCCCGTACCGCGTTGCCAGAACGCGATCCCTGTCGCCACAACCGGACCATAGAGACTATCGGCGAATTGCTGCATCCGGGCAAAGAGCGTGTTGCGGCCGATCGTGACCGGCACGGTCTGGATGAGACCGGTGCCGGGCATTCTGTCCATGGCGTGAGCGAGCTTGACCAGCGTCTGGCCGGTCATGAGGCTGTCGGCGTCGAGGACGACCATATAGTCGTATGCAGGCCCCCACCGCCTGCACCAATCGGTGATATTGCCGGCCTTCTTGCCATCATTCGAGGCCCGGCGGCGATAGAACAGGCGCGGCCCCTGCCCCGGACGCGCGCGGGCGGCATTGAAAGCGGTGTCCTCGTGAACCCAGATATCGGGGTCGGTCGTATCCGACAGGATGAAGAGGTCGAACGCCTCGCCATGACCGGACTCGTCCAACTCCTTCATCGTGGCGAGCGCCATGCCGAAAATCCGCTCCGGCGATTCATTGTAGGTCGCAACGAGGATCGCGGTCCGCCCCTTCGGCAATTCGGCAGCTTCCGCATCGGAAGGGAGATCGGCGATAGAGCGCTTGAGGCCGAACGTGATGGCGAGAAATCCGGACAGCGCCGTCATGAAGGACAGCGCCAGCCAGGCAATGTTCAGGACGAAAAGACCGATCAGGACGATTTCGAGCCGCGCATAGCCGCCGACTTCGAGCACCATGCGCAATTCATTCGTCAGATAGGCCGTGATTGCGAGAGCGCCGCCGAAGACAAAGATACGGCGAAGAAGAGCACTCCTGTCCGGCAACCGCTCGCGTCCGTTCGAACGGTCGTACCGTGAGAGATCCTGCTGGGGGAATGCGTCGCTTGCCCGTTCGACGGGAAGAGGCGCGGCCGATACCTTAAATACATCTTGCATCGAATCCCGCCCTAACGTGCCCATCGGTAAACCCAGGTTTCAGAAACAACCTGGCCGTCATTCTTCAATTGGCAGGTCAAATCGGTCTCCCGCTGCTCGCCCGGCCTGAACTCGAACATGACACGCTGACCGCCTGTGGCAGGATTGGGTTGAACCGAGCGCGAACGAATCTCGCCATCCCCTGCGCGCAGTTCGGCCTCGTAGGCGTTCACATTACAATGGCGACATGAATGGGTGCTGTCGAAGTCGATGATAAACGCCGTGTCATTGGACTCGGTTCCGTGGCCAATGAGCGTCTGTACAACGCCCGCCCGGTCAGAGCGAAGCGGGATGTCACCGCTCCAATGCAGACGATAGCTGAAGCTGTAGCGCTGCCCCGTCTCCAGCGAATAGCGTGGCCGCCAGAAGACAATGATATTGTTGTATATTTCGCTCTGGCTCGGCACTTCGATAAGATCGACTGCGCCTTCGTGCCAATTGCCGATGGGCTCGACCCAAAGGCTCGGTTGCAGGTCGAATCGCGCCTCCAGATCTTCATAGGCGGCGAATGTGCGATTGCGCTGGAGCAGGCCGAATCCGTGCGGCGTCCGGTCGACGAATACAGAATATTGAAGCTGCTCCGGATTGGTGATCGGACGCCAGATCCATTCCCCGGCCGCGTTCCAGATCTGCAAACCATCCGAGGAGTGAACATTCGGGCGGTAACCGGTTTCCGGCGTCGGATCTGCCGCCCCCTGAAAATACATGCTGCTGATCGGAGCGATCCCCACATGCGGAAGGGTTCGCCGGGGAAACAACGTGCAATCGACGTCGATCACGGTGCTCTTTCCGGGCACAGCCCTGAACTTATAAGCGCCGGTGATGCCAGGGCCGTCCATCAGCGCATAAATCGTCAGTGTGCGTTCGCCAAATCGCGGCTTCTCGACCCAGATCTTCCGAAAGAACGGAAACTCCTCGCCACTGACCTGAGCCGTGTTGACGCTTAATGCGCGCGCGGAAAGGCCGAAGACTTGCCCCGCCGCCAGTGCCCGAAAGAATGTCGCTCCCTGAAAGGTGAGAAAGGCAGCATAGCCATCGGCATCGTGGATAGCGGTTTCAGCGCTCAGGCCGGAAAAGCCGGAACGCGAATCTTCCGGCGGCGCCTTCAGCGGCGCCTTGAAGTCGAACAGGGATGGCGAATAGGCGATAGGGGTCCCCATTCCATTCTCGACAATTACGATCTCGACCGGGGTGCGATACTGAAAACCGGTATGAAAAAGCTTGAGCTGGAAATTGACCGGCTCATCGCGCCAGATCGCGGCAGCATCCTTGAACTGAATGGCCTGATAGCGGTCGCGGTTGAGATCGGCGAGTTCGGCAGGCAGATCGAGCCGGGGCGGATTATGGGGCGTTTGCGAAAGGCTTTCGGCCTGTTCGAGAAGTTTCTGGAAGGAAAATTGCGGATCGGGCGGCGTTCGCTTTGCAGGCAATGGCGCATCCGCGCTCTGCGCCCAGAGGGATGTTCTGTTAATTGCAGCGGAAACCCCAAGGGTTCCCGCAAACTTAACGAAGTTGCGACGGTTCATTCCTCGCCAGCCCGCCCCTTGAAGCGGACTGTCCCGTATTGAAAATGGTAGCTGTCAAGCAAAAGCAACTCGATTGCGGCTGCCGTTTCCAAGCGCCACAGCGAATATCGCTTTTGCCAGCCTTCCCAATCATGTGGAGTCCAGATTTTTTGGGGCATATTTGAGGCGGACGCAAATGAAAAACACTTATGACGGCAGCCATTTAACTCATTCGGTTAATCGCGCCTGCAAATACCGAAAAAACGGCTGTTTGACGCTCATACTGCATGAAGAATGCCATATCGCCATGGCTCATGGGGCGGTGATCAAGAAACTTTGATGCATTGTTAGTTCAATGATCCCATCCATGCGTGCTCTATATTAAAGTGAAGCTGTTATACGCATGTTTTAGTGTGAAAGATGTGTCGATTGCAGGGGCGGCGGCAAGAATTTTTTGCAGTGCGGCTACAACGCAAAGCGATCTGGTGATTGCGCTCAAAAAAGCGGCTGTTGCACCATGACGCAGTCTAAAGCATATGCAATCTGCGATATTATTCAGGAGCGGACCACGGAATGAATCCAGGAGCAGGTAAAGCCTTGAGAACGCTCGCTGCGTTGACGGCATCGACAATCCTCCTTGCTGCCGGCAGCACCGCTTTTGCGCAGGGCTACGAGCTTCCGCGTTCCAACTCTCCACTGCTCTCTTCCAAGGCGTCTCCATATTCATCTTCGGTGTCGACTCTGTCGGGATCGAAATCCGGAACGGCGCGTGTGCAGATCGAATTGCTTTCCGAGAAAACGGCCGTTTCTCCCGGTGACACAATAACAATCGCGCTCAAGCAGACCATCCGTCCCGGCTGGCACACATACTGGATCAATCCCGGCGACTCCGGCGAGCCGACACATATCGACTGGCAACTGCCTGCCGGCGCGAGCGCAGGGCCTATTCAGTGGCCGCTGCCGCAAGCCATACCCGTCGGCCCACTGATGAATTACGGCTATTCCGATGAGGTCACCCTTCTTTCGGACCTGACGGTTCCGCAGACCATCACGGAACGGACATTCGATATTTCGGCGAATGTGAGCTGGCTGGTCTGCGAGGAAATCTGCGTACCGGAATCCGCACCGGTGAACTTCAGCCTGCCTGTTGTAGAGGGGACCGTCTCGGCGCCGCCCTCCCCCGATGCCGGGCTGATCGCCGATGCGCGCGCCAAGGTGCCGCAACCGACGCCGTGGCCCGCGGACTATGGCGCGGCGGAAAACGAGGACGGTGCGCTTACGATCCGGCTTTCCGGCATACAGGACAAAATCCCTGCTGACACCGAGGCCTATTTCTTCCCGCTGCAATGGGGTGAGCTGGCTCATGCCGCGCCGCAGACCGTGTCCTTCAAGGATGGCGATCTCTATCTTCAGACCAAACGCGGCGATGCGTTCGGGCAGGAGCCGCCTGCCTCGATCGCGGGCGTCCTTGCCGTCACGCAGGAAAATGGCGAACGCCGCGGCTACAAGATCAGCGCGGCCTATTCCGGCGTCGCGCTGGCCGCTCCGGAAAGTCCTGTGCCTCAGGCTGCCGATGTGGCCGGCGGGCTTTCGATCTGGGCCGCGTTGGGCTTTGCCTTTCTGGGCGGACTGATCCTCAATCTCATGCCCTGCGTGTTTCCGGTTCTGTCGCTGAAGGCCCTGTCGCTGGCCAAGAATTCGGACAATGCGCCTCTGCGCCGGGTCAAGGGGTTCACCTATTTCGCTGGTGTTCTGGCCAGCTTCGGCGTCATTGCCGCGGCGCTGCTCGCGTTACGTGCGGGCGGTTCGGTGATCGGATGGGGGATGCAGTTTCAGTCGCCGGCTTTCGTGCTGGCAATGATGGCGCTGTTCCTCGGGCTGGCGCTCAACATGTCCGGCGTCTATCATTTCAGCAGCAGCGTTTGCAATATAGGCGACAGCCTGACGCGGCGGTCCGGGCGCAGCGGTGATTTCTTTACAGGCGTGCTTGCAACCGTTGTTGCCACACCCTGTACCGCCCCCTTCATGGGAGCGGCGATGGGCTATGCCTTTACACAGCCCGCGCCGGTCGTGATTGGCGTGTTGATGGCGCTGGGCGTGGGCTTTGGCCTGCCCATTCTGCTGCTCAGCCTGTCCCCGGCTTTCGCCCGGATCTTGCCGAAGCCCGGTCCGTGGATGGAGACGTTCAGACAGGTCATGGCGTTCCCGCTCTATGCAACGGTCGCGTGGCTGCTCTGGGTGCTGAGCATACAGCTTGGCAGCGATGGCGTGATACTCGGCGCGCTCACCCTTTTCGCGATTGGCTTTGCAGCCTGGCTTTACGGGCGCAGCCATCATGTCAACCGCGCGGGAAGCTGGTCCGCCCTCGGCATCGCTGTTTTCACCATAGGGCTTGGCACATGGATGGTCACAGGCGGATTTGGTGATCAGCAGGGCCGCATTGTCGCGCAGACACAAGATAACGGGGACGGCCCGAAAGCGGAGACCTTCAGCCGCGCTCGCCTGGATGGGCTGCTTGGCGATCACAAGCCCGTCTTCGTGAATCT
>CAYOUP010000257.1:0-5370 GCA_964407125.1 uncultured Hyphomicrobiaceae bacterium
TCCGGCATCGACACCCTGCAATTCACCGATCTGAACGCCGCCGATATCAGCCTGGCCGCCGCGAATGACGATCCGAACGATCTCATCATCACCATTCTGGCAACCGGCGAGACGATCCGCATCGACGATCAGTTCGCCAGCAGTGGCTCAAGCAATTACGGCATCGACCAGATTGTCTTTGCTGACAGCACGAGCTGGAATATGGCCGGCATCGCTGCGGCTACCACTTTCGCCTTCACCGGAACCACTGGCGATGACACGATGGGAGGAACCGTCTACGACGATATGCTGACCGGCAGTCTTGGCAATGACACGATGAATGGCGGCGCGGGCGGCGACACCTATGTCTATGCCTCCGGCGACGGTAATGATCTGATCGACGAGGATTACGCATCCGGCATCGACACCCTGCAATTTACCGATCTGAACGCCGCCGATATCAGCCTTGCGACGGCAGTGGACGATCCGAACGATCTGATCATCACCATTACGGCGACTGGCGAAACGATCCGCATCGACGGGCAATTCGCCTATACCTCATCCTTCAACACCGGCATCGACCAGATCAGCTTCGCTGACAGCACGGTCTGGAACGCGGCCGGCATAGAGGCGGCCACGACGTTCATTCTGGCGGGCACGAATGGCGATGATGTCATCACAGGAACCAGCCACGGCGAAATCCTTCTCGGTCTTGACGGAAACGACCAGTTGCTGGGCGCAGCCGGGGATGACCAGCTCTTCGGCGGCGACGGCGATGACTGGCTGAGCGGCGGTGCCGGGCTCGACAGTTTCGATGGCGGCGCAGGCAACGATACTGTCGACTTCACCTATTCGACCGGCACCGTCGATATCGATCTCAATACAGGGCTCGCTAGCTGGCTGGGCGCCTCGCCGGAAACGCTCACCGGCATCGAGAACGTCAATGGCAGCAATGGCGCGAATGTCATCACCGGCGATGCGGGCAACAACCGGCTGCTCGGCTTTAACGGCAACGATACGATCTATGGCGGCGATGGCGACGATTTCATCAATGGCGGATCGGGCGCGGATATCCTCGATGGCGGCAATGGCATCGACACCGTGACCTATGACTACTTTTCCGGCGACTTGGATATCGACCTTGCGGCGGGGACAGCCGGGAGCGAGTCCGCGACGAATTTCGAAAACGCCATCGGCTCGCAGGGGATCAACCAGATCACCGGCACGAGCGGCGACAACGAGATCGACGGTCAGGGCGGCAACGACACGATCATCGGCGGGGCCGGCAACGACGTGCTGACCGGCGGGGCTGGCAACGACATCTTCGTCTTTCACGCATCCGAAGGACTCGACACGATCACGGATTTCTCCGCCGGGCCGGCTTCAGGCGATGTCATCCGCCTCGAAGGGCTTGGTTTAACGGATTTCTCCAGCCTGCTTGCCTCGGCCTATGAGGTCGGCGGGGACACGGTGATCGAATTCGACAGCAGCAACAAGATCACGCTCAGCGGCGTCGCGCTGTCATCCCTGCACGAAAACGATTTCGTCTTTGTGTAAGACCGCCCTGCCCCGCGTAGGATGGGTTGAGCGCCGCGAAACCCGTCTGCCATCGCAAGAATGGTGGGTTTTACTGCGCTTTACCCACCCTACGTCATTGCTCAAACTGAAGTGAAGTCCGCGTTCATGAGACCTCAAAAAGCCAATTCAGCAAAAGACCAGCCATTATCCATCGCTTTCCGGTCCTGCCGGGGAGCGCTCGCCAGCGTCGGCCTGTTCTCATGTGTCATCAATCTGTTGATGCTGACCGGTCCGCTCTTCATGCTGCAGGTCTATGACCGGGTGCTGGCAAGCGGCAGCGTCCCGACGCTCGTTCTGCTTGCCCTGCTCGCCAGCGGCCTCTTCGTCTTTCTGGGGCTGTTCGAGGCGCTTCGCTCCCGTATCACCGCGCGCATGGCAAAACGCGTCGACGAACAGGTGCATGCGCCGCTCTTTACGGCGGTCATCGAGCACTCCGTCAGGGCGACGCCGAATATGCGCGCCCAGCCCTTGCGCGATCTCGATACGATGAGACAGTTCCTCAGCGGACCGACTCCGGGAACCCTGTTCGATCTTCCCTGGACACCCATTTTCCTTGCCATCATCTTTCTGCTGCATCCCTATCTGGGGTATTTCGCTCTCGGCGGCGCGGTGCTGCTCGCCATTCTCGCCCTGCTCAACGATCTCCTGACGCGGGGGCCGGTTCGGCGGGCTGGCGAAAGCTCGACCCAGTCGCATCGCCTGGCGGAGGAAAGCCGCCGCAACGCATCCGTCATTCAGGCCATGGGCATGGGCGCAGCAATGCAGGAGCGCTGGCACGGCATCCATGCTCGCGCGCTTCACGACCAGACCCAGGCAAGCGACCGCAACAGCGCGTTCACCGCAACCGCGAAAGCGCTGAGGCTGCTCATGCAATCGGCCATACTCGCGCTCGGGGCCTATCTCGCCATCCATCAGGAAATCACCGCAGGAACGATCATCGCCTCCTCGATCATCATGGCGCGCGCGCTTGCGCCGATCGAACAGGGCATTTCCCATTGGCGCGGCTTCCTGCAATTCCGTGTCGCAAACCAGCGTCTCAAGCTCGTTCTCGCCGAGATCGAACAGCGTATGGCCAAGATGGACCTGCCCGCACCGAAAGGCCGCTTGAGCGCCGAAAAACTTTGCGTCGCTGCGCCCGGAGAGGCGGGGCTGCTGTTGAAAGATATCAATTTCAATCTGGAACCAGGGCAGGCGCTCGGCGTAATCGGCCCGTCCGGCGCGGGAAAATCGACCCTCGCGCGGGCGCTGGCCAATGTCTGGCGGCCCGCAAGCGGGACCATCGCGATGGATGGCGCGCCGTTCGATCAATGGGATACCGGGACACTCGGCCGCGCGGTCGGTTATCTGCCGCAGGATGTCGAGCTGTTCGAGGGCACGGTCGATGAAAACATCGCCCGCTTCGATCCGGCGCGCGACGCCAAGGCTGTCATTCACGCCGCAAGACTGGCCGGTGTACACGATCTGATCCTGCGGCTGCCCGATGGTTACAAGACCCTGATCGGCGAGGCGGGCGCGAAGCTGTCGGCGGGCCAGAGGCAGCGGATCGGGCTGGCACGCGCGCTCTACGGCTCGCCTGCGCTGATCATTCTGGACGAGCCCAATTCCAATCTGGACTCCGTTGGCGAGGCGGCTCTGTCGCACGCCCTTCTTTCCGAGAAAAAGCGTGGTGCGGCGATTGTCGTGATCGCCCATCGCCCGAGCGCCATCGCGGCAATGGATGCCCTGCTCTATCTGAGCGAAGGCCGCCAGCTTCTTAGTGGTCCCAAGGATGAAGTTCTGCGCAAGGTCGTGGAGGGCGGCAACGCCCGATCCGCGCCGCTTCGCGCCAATGCGTCATAGGAATGACATGGAAGACAGAGAAACATCGCGTTCGCTCCGGCGTCATCAGCTGATCGGCACACTGATGATTGCCGCTCTCTTCGGCGGCTTCGGTGGGTGGGCCGCGCTTGCGCAAATCAGCGGAGCGGTCATTGGCCAGGCGCGCGTGGTCGTTGAGAACGGCGTCAAGAAAGTACAACACAACGAGGGCGGCATCGTCTCGGAAATCCTTGTCGAGGACGGTTCCCGCGTCAAAGCTGGTGAGCCGCTCATTCGGCTCGATCAGACCGATATGCGCGCCAATCTGGCAATTATCGACGCACAGCTCGACGAACTTCGCGGGGCGCAGGCACGCCTTGAAGCCGAGCGCGATCAGGCGAACGAGATTTTCTTCCCCGCCGAAATCACCTCCCGGCTTTCAATCCCGCACGTCAAGGCCGCCTATCAGGGGCAGCAAAATCTCTTTCGTGCCCGGCGCGAGGCGAGGCAGGGCGAAGAGGCCCAGCTTAGGACCAAGGTCCGGCAGCTGGAGGAGGAAATAAGCGGAATGACCGCGCAAAAGCAGGCAAAGGAAAAGCAGCTTGCTTTCATCCGGCGGGAGCTGACGGGGGTACGTTCGCTGGAGGTGGACGGCCTTGTGACCCTCAACCGCATTCTGACGTTGGAGCGGGAACAGGCGCGGCTTGAGGGCGAACACGGCGAACTCCTTGCCGCCATTGCTGGCAAGCGAGGCGAGATCGGCGAGACCGGCCTGCGGATTATCCAGATCGGAAAGAACCAGAACTCGGAAATCGTCGCGGATCTGCGTGACACACAGGAAAAAATCAACGAGCTGCTTGAAAGACGCCTGGCTGCGGAAATGCGTCTGAAACGGACCGAGATCCGCGCGCCACGCTCCGGCATCGTGCATCAGCTTAATGTGCATACGGTCGGCGGGATTATCTCCCCCGGCGAGGTCATCATGCTGATCGTACCGAAGACGGATGGACTGGTTTTCGAAGCCGGTTTCGCGCCTTCCGATATCGACCGGATCCGCATCGGCCAGAAGGCCCGGATCAGGCTGAACGCTTTCGAGGCGGCGGTCACACCCGAACTCAATGGCGAAGTTGCGATGGTCTCTCCTGATGCGATCGTCGATCAGAGGACCGGTGCATCGCACTATCTTGTCCGCATCAGGATCGGCAAGGGCGAGCTTGCCAGGCTTGAAGACAAATCGCTCATGCCCGGCATGTTGGCCGAGGTCTTTATCGGGACCGGGGAGCGAACGGCACTCAGCTATCTGATGAAACCGCTCGCCGACCGCATCTCGCACGCCTTCCGGGAGCGATAGAAAAGTCGGATTTGCACGTCCGCAGGAATGCGTACCCGGCCATTTAATGTTACCCATGTCTCGATATAGGCAAACCGAAACGGAATTCGACCTTGCCCAGCACGAGCACCGGAATATGGGACGCGATCATCGTCGGTCAGGGGCTGGCGGGAACGACGCTGGCATGGTCGCTCACCGAGGCTGGCAAGTCGGTGCTCATCATCGACACGGATGAGACCGTCACATCCTCCAAGATCGCCGCCGGATTGATGACGCCAATTACCGGGCAACGCTTCACCTTGAGCTGGCGGTACGACGCGTTCATGCCCGTCGCCCACGCCGTTTACCGCCGCATCGAGGCGCGCACAGGTGCGCAGCTATTTCATGAAAGAACGGCAGTCAGGCTTTTTCAATCGCATGAAGAACAGGAGCTATGGGAGCAGCGGCGTGGGAAGGCTGCCATCCAACCTTATCTGCTGCCCTCACCGCCGCACGAACTGATCGCCCCCGGCATTGCCTCTACCGGTAGGGGCGGTTTCGCCATGCGGGCGGCACAGCTCGATGTTGCGGCCTATCTCGGCGCCTCGCGCAATGCCCTGCCCTGCGAACGCCGCGTGATCGACTGGAAGCGCGATGTTCAGTTTAAAGACGAGTGCGTGCATATCGCGGGACATGAAACGCGCCTC
>CAYOUP010000258.1:0-5342 GCA_964407125.1 uncultured Hyphomicrobiaceae bacterium
GCCAGAGTGTGGGCCACCGGCATGTTCAGCATCTAAGTATTTGAAAAATAACAGAAAGAAGTCATGGATTGGTGCCCAGGAGAGGACTCGAACCTCCACGCCCATACGAGCACTAGCACCTGAAGCTAGCGCGTCTACCAATTCCGCCACCTGGGCTTTAGAAGTGTTGAACTAAGCCTCCCGTGGTAGTTTGTCAATCATGCATGGCGAGTGCCTATGATAAAGTGGCCCTTTGCTGTAGATTGATGGGCAGCCATCGCTGTAAACGGTTTTTTATGGATCAACGCCTTTCACCACCCTTTTTCGAACCTGCCCATGTTCTGGATGAACTGACGGCGATCTGGCGAGATCATGGCGTTGACAGTCCGGATTTCCGCCCCGCGCTTTTGAATGTGCTGAAATCCCTGGTGAAGAACGCTCGTGAGGCGGCGTATCTCGGGCTTGAAGCCGACGGCGACGGATGCCGCTGCGCCGCTGCCTTGTCGCTGTTTCAGGACGAGTTGATCCGGTTGATCTACGACTTCACGACGCGCCGCGTCCATCGCGCCGAAAATCCATCCCTTGCCGAAAGCATGGCGATCATTGCGACCGGCGGCTATGGGCGCGGACTGATGGCCCCCGGCTCGGACGTCGATCTGCTGTTCCTCCTGCCATACAAACAGACGCCCTGGGGCGAGACCGTCGCCGAGTTCATTCTCTATCTGTTGTGGGATCTCGGCTTCAAGGTCGGACACGCAACGCGCACGGTTTCACAGACGATCCGTTTCGCCAAAACGGATATGACCACGCGAACGGCCCTTCTGGATGCGCGTTTCATTCTCGGTGAGCGCAAGCTATGGGATGATTTCGTCCAGCAGTTTCATAAACTTATCGCAACGGCAGGGCCTCGCGACTTCATTGCCGCCAAGCTCGCTGAACGCGACGAGCGCCACGCCCGGTCCGGTTCGTCGCGTTACAGGGTCGAGCCGAACATCAAGGACGGCAAGGGGGGCTTGCGCGACCTGCATACGCTGCACTGGATTGCCAAGCATCTCAATCCGGCGACGCCAGGCGACAATTTCGTCGATGCGGGCGTCTACACACCCGCCGAATATCACCTTTACAAGCGTTGCGAGGCGTTCCTCTGGACCATTCGCTGCCATCTTCATTTTCTTACCGGAAAGTCTGAGGAAACGCTGACGTTCGACGTGCAGCAACAGATGGCGGAACGCCTGCGCTACCAGGACCGCGGCGGGCTGATGGCGGTCGAACGCTTCATGAAGCACTATTTTCTTATCGCCAAGGATGTCGGTGATCTGACGCGCATTCTGTGCTCAAGCCTTGAGGTGCAGCAGCTCAAGACGATCAATCCGCTCAACAAGCTTCTGCAGCCGAGAAGCTGGCGGTCGCGCGTAAAGCTTTCGGCGCACACCGATTTCCGCATCGAGAATGGTCGTATCGTGGTCAAGAATGACAACGCGTTCAAGTGGGACCCGGTCAATCTCATACGTATTTTTGCATATGCCCAGCGCCATGACGCGCAATTTCACCCTGACACCTTGCGGCTTGTTCGCAACAGCTGGACACTGATCGACGACGATCTCAGGACCAATCCGCACGCCAACAGGCTGTTTCTTGAAATCCTCACCTCCCCGGACAAGCCGGATCGCGTGCTTCGGCGCATGAACGAAGCCGGTGTGCTCGGCCGCTTCATTCCCGAATTCGGCAAGATCATCTCGATGATGCAGTTCAACATGTATCATCACTATACGGTCGATGAGCATCTGATCTATTCGATCGGCATCCTGTCGGATATCGAGAATGGCCGGCTTGAAAATGAGCTGCCGCTTTCGACCGAGATCATTCAGAACATCGAGAACCGCCGGGCGCTGTACGTCGCCATGCTCCTGCATGACATCGCCAAAGGGCGCGATGAGGATCATTCCATTGCAGGCGCGCGGATCGCCAGGGAACTGGGGCCAAGATTGGGCCTGCGTCCGGACGAGACCTCCATTGCCGCATGGCTGGTGGAAAATCATCTGGTCATGAGTCAGTTCGCGCAAAGCCGCGATCTTCAGGATGTCCAGACGATCCGCGATTTCTCCGCCATCGTGCAACGGCGTGAGCTGTTGATGCTGCTGGTTATTCTGACGGCGGTCGACATTCGCGCCGTCGGCCCTGGTGTGTGGACAGGCTGGAAAGGTCAGCTACTGCGGCAGCTCTATTACGAAACCGAGCCGCTTCTGACCGGCGGGCAGACCAGCACGCCGCGGGAAACCCGCATCAATATGGCCAAGAACGAATTCCGCGAGGCTGTTGCAGGAGAAGAGGATCTCAACGCTGAAGCCTTCATCGCGCGCCAATCTTCGGCCTACTGGCTGCGCACCGATCTTGACCATCAGAAATTGCACGCCAGGCTGATCAGCCGTGCCGAACGCGAAAAGCTCGAACTCGCGGTGGACATTCAAACCGACAGCTTCACATCGCTCACCGAGCTGACGCTGTGGACGAAAGATACGCCCGGCCTTGTCGCCATGATGGCCGGCGCGTGCGCGGCTGCGAAGACCAGCATCGTCGGCGCCAGCTTCTCGACCACGCTGGACGGCATGGCGCTCAACACGCTTTCGCTGCAGCGCCGCCTGCCGGATAAAGGCGAGGAAATCGAACTCGCCGAACGGATCGCCCGCAATATCGAGCTTGCGATCAAGGGTAAGCGCGATCTGCGCATGATGGTCAGACAGAAGCTGCGGCCCCGCGCGCGGCTGGAAGCCTTTCAGGTCGATCCGAGCGTAAGCATTGACAACTCCCTGTCCGAAGAGCTCACGGTCGTCGAGGTCAGCGGGCGCGACAGGACAGGCTTGCTGTTCGATCTGGCCCGTATTCTGGCGAGCCTGAAAATCGACATTCATTCCGCCCAGATCGCTACTTTCGGCGAAAAGGCGGTCGACGTTTTCTATATCACCGACCGGAACCGCAAGAAGATCACGCGCGAGGCGACGCAGAAGAAATTGCGGGAAAGCCTGCTTGAGGCGTTTGAAACCGATGGCGACCTGATTCCGGAAAATTTCGACGTCTGACAATCATGCCATCTTGCGTTGGCCATGAAGGACCGCTATTGGCCAGCTCATGAAACTTTACCGATCCATCGCCACGGTGAGTGGCTTTACGGCCATCAGCCGTATCCTAGGCTTTACCCGTGACATGATGATCGCCGCCGTTATCGGCGCCGGGTCGATATCGGATGCATTCTTCGTGGCCTTCCGGCTGCCGAACCTGTTCCGCTCGCTTTTCGCCGAAGGGGCTTTCAACGCGGCGTTCGTGCCACTGATGACCCGGCGTTTGCAGGAGGGCGGTTTCGAGGCGGCGCGGCGTTTCGCCGAGGAAGCGCTGGCGATGCTGATCTTCCTGCTGCTCGTTGCCTCCATAGCGGCGGAAATCGCGATGCCCTATCTGGTGACGCTGATTGCGCCGGGCTTCGTTGACGATCCGCAAAAGTTCGACCTTGCCGTTCTGCTGACGCGGATCACCTTCCCCTACCTGTTCTGCATGTCGCTGACGGCGCTTTCGGCAGGCATTCTCAATGTGATGGGCCGCTTTGCAGCGGCGGCCGCTGCGCCGATCATTCTCAATATCGTGGCAATCAGTGCAATGATCATCGCTGCCTCGCTCGGCATGCATAACCGGCCCGAAGCGGCCATCATCCTTGCCTGGGCGGTCGCTTTTTCCGGCTTCGCGCAATTGGCGACGTTGGCTTATATGGCATGGCGCAACGGCATGGATCTCGGCTTCCGTTTGCCGCGCATAACGCCGGGCGTGCGCCGTCTGTTCAGGCTGGCCGGGCCGGGCATCCTGACGGCGGGGATTACGCAGATCAACCTGCTGATCGGGACGATGATCGCCTCGCTCGCCCACGGGGCGGTGTCCTATATCTACTATGCGGATCGAATCAATCAGCTTCCGCTCGGGCTTGTCGGCATCGCGATCGGCGTGGTCCTGCTTCCCGAACTTTCGCAAAGGCTCGCCTCGGGCGATGACAAGGCTGCGATGCGGAGCCATAACCGGGCGCTGGAATTTGCGCTTTTGCTGACGCTGCCTTCCGCCGCGGCGCTATGCGTCATCCCCACGCCGATCATACAGGTGCTGTTCGAGCGCGGCGCGTTCACGGCAACGGACACGCATGCGGTTTCCACCGCATTGACCGCATTTGCCTGTGGTCTGCCCGCTTTCGTCATGATCAAGGTCTTCCAGCCCGGCTTTTTCGCGCGTGAGGATACGCGCACGCCGATGATTTATGCAGGCATTAGCGCGGTAGTGAATATCGCCGGGTCTTTCAGCATGTTCTTCGTGCTCGGCCATGTCGGCATTGCCATTGCAACGAGCCTTGCCGCATGGACCAACGCCACACTTCTGGGCACAACGCTGATACGACGCGGCGATTTCGTGGCCGACGAACTTCTGCGAAAGCGGGGAGCGATGATCCTTGTCTCAAGCGTCGTGATGGCGGTCACCTTGTGGTTTGCAACGCTGCCTCTTGCATCGCTTTTCGCCCCCGCCAATGGCGCTCTCACACGGATCTCCGCCCTTGCATTGCTGATCGGCGGCGGCGCGCTCGTCTACCTCCTGATCGCGCAGTTGACGGGCGCGTTGAGCGCGAAGACACTGTGGCGGTCGCTGAAGCGCGGTTGATCCCACTTTTGCGTTCGCGCCCCACGTCACCAGTTAAGCGTGAGAAACACATGATTTCGCATATCTATATCGGCGTGAACGATTTTCCACGGGCATTTGCCTTCTATGAGCCGCTTCTCGGCCTGATCGGCTGGCAGTTGAAATTCCGGGAGGATGATCGCCCTTGGGCAGGCTGGAAGGTGCCGGATCGAGACAGGCCGCTTCTGCTGCTCGGCAGGCCCTTCGATGGCGGACCCGCCTCACCGGGTAACGGCCAGATGGTCGCATTGCTTGCCGCGTCACGGGGTATGGTCGACGAAGTGTACCGGATGGCGATCGAAAACGGCGCCTCATGTGAAGGGCCGCCCGGTCTCAGGCCAGACTATCACGCCAATTATTACGGCGCCTATTTCCGTGACCCGGAAGGCAATAAACTGTGCATCTGCTGTCATCATGAGGAGCCGCAACCATGACCTCACCTGCATTCAAGGATCATTTTTCGGAAAACGCGGGCTCATACGCACTCAACAGACCAACCTATCCGCCTGAGCTTGCCGGCATTCTGGCGGAGGCATCGCCCGCACACGATCTTGCCCTGGATTGCGGCTGTGGCAATGGCCAGCTCGCGGTTCTGCTGGCCGATCATTTCGGGCATGTCGTCGCGACTGATGCGAGCGCTGAGCAGATCGCGAATGCCA